>JBGPES010000097.1:0-4048 GCA_041482935.1 Minisyncoccia bacterium
AGCTTGACCGCAAGCGCGAAAAGATCGACATGATTTTTTCGTCCGACATCACGCGTACCAGGGAAACGGAAAAAATTGCCGCGGCGGTACTCGGGGTCCGGGACGTTATTTTTGAAAAACGCCTTGAGGAAATTCACTTGGGCCCTGCGCTCACGGGGTGCCATGACAATCGTTACGCCGAGATGTTCCCTACGTATGAATCCCGTTTTGAGAAAACACCCGAAGGCGGCGAGTCGCTTCGCGACCTGCGCAAACGCCTTTGGGAATTCCTGGATGAAACCGAAAAGAATCACAAGGGTAAAAATATTCTTATCGTAAGCCACGAATACCCCATTTGGATGTTGCTTGCTGCGGCGGAGGGATGGAGCGAGAAGCGGGCCATTGAAGAAAAGATCGGGCGCGGTGAAGATTTTTTCGGCTTGGCGGAACTCGAAAAATTTGAAGTGCGAGTGATTCCGAGGAACGATGCGGGTGAAGTCGATCTCCATCGTCCGTTTGCCGACCAGATCTATTTCCCGTGCAAAAAATGCGGCGAAAAAATGGAGCGGGTGAAAGAAGTAGCGGATGTCTGGTACGACTCGGGAGCGATGCCCTTCGCGCAGGGCCATTGGCCCTTCGCTCAAGTTAAAAGTGAAAAGTTAAAAGTGAAAAGTAAACTTTCAACTTTCAACTTTCAACTTTCAACTCATCTGGCTTATCCCGCCGATTACATTGCGGAGGGGATGGACCAGACGCGGGGTTGGTTTTATACGCTTCTTGCGGTTGCGACGGCCGCGGGTTACGCCGCGCCTTACAGAAACGTGGTATCGCTTGGGCTCATCAACGATAAATTTGGGCAGAAGATGTCGAAATCGAAAGGCAATATAGTTGATCCTTGGTCAGTCATCGGAAAATACGGGGTTGATGCCGTCCGTTGGTATTTCTATACTTCGAATCCTCCGGGCGAGCCGAAGAATTTCGACGAGCTTGAGATCGCAAAAACATATCGCCGGATGCATTTGATTTTCTACAACTCACTCGTATTCTGGAAGACGTATGCGGCAAAAGCAAAAAATGAAAAACGACCGCCGACAAGCAAAAATATTTTGGACACATGGATTCTTGCAAGGCTTGACGCGACGATCATTGCGGCAACCGGCCATCTCGAAAAATACGAGATTCGCGAAGCCGCGCTCTCGATCGAAGAGCTGGTGGACGACCTTTCTCGCTGGTACATCAGGCGGTCGCGGCGGAGATTGCAAAAACCGCTCGGCGAATCGGATTTCAAATCGGCTTCGGGAACACTGGGATTTGTGCTTGGTGAAACTATGAAGCTCTTGGCTCCCTTCACGCCGTTCTTCGCGGAAACGCTTTATAAGGATTTCGGCAAACTCGAATCGGTGCATCTGGAATCATGGCCAAAGGCGGGTGCCTCGGCGCGGCCTGCTGGGAATAAAAAAATGATTGAAGGCATGAAAGAAGCGCGGCGATTGGCAAGTGTGGGCTTGGCGAAGCGCGCCGAGAAGGGGATCAAGGTCCGCCAGCCGCTCGCGTCGCTCACGATACGGGACCAAAAATTGAAAGCAAAAATGAGCAAGGAAATAATGGCGATCCTGGCGGACGAAGTCAATGTAAAAAAGATTCTCTTCGACCGAAAGATCAAGGAAGAGATCGTTCTTGATACCGCTATTACCAAAGAGCTTCACGAGGAAGGGCTTGTACGCGACCTTGTGCGTTCGGTTCAGGAATTACGGCAGAAAGCCGGGCTTGAACCTAAAGACAAAATCATCGTTCTGCTTGAGGCTCTGCCCGAGATCAGGAACGCGATCCAAAAGAGTGAGCAATCTTTCAAATCCGACGTCGGCGCGAAATCGGTTGACTATAAGAAATCGGAGAAGTTCGACGCGGAAGAGGCGACAAAGATCGATGGCAAAGAGATTTGGGTTGGTATAAGGAGAATATAAAAAGGAAGGGCGCGCAACTTTTGTTGCGCGCCCGGTTGGTGGTTACTTCTGCAAATGGGGATGGTGATCGTAGACCTCGTGCATCGCCGAGGGCTCTGGGGCCTTGCGGACGAAGCGGTCGTAATATCCGCCCAGCGCCCGCTGGATGTCCAGCTCAACGGTGTTGTGGGTGCCTGTGCGTTCGGCGATCTCCTCGCCGAGCATGCGGACATACGAGATGAAAAACCAGAAGTATCTCTCGTTCACGACGCTCCGCGCTTCGTCCGAAGGGAGCATGCCAAACCATTCCATGACCCGGAAAAGATCGTCGTAGAGGGTTTTCATTCGCCCCTCTTCCGTCGACCCGTATCCGAAAGGATGTTCGGAGTCGTATGGCAGAACGTCCTTGCCCCGGAATGCGCCGGATGCCATGATGCCCAATGGCCCCATGCGATCGACTTTGTCCGCGATTCGAAGCGCCGTGAGGAGCGTGGAATTGCCAGGTTCATCTTTGAATTTCGGATGTTCCATGACGGCTTTCACGATCCGCTCTCTCGCTTCCGGACCGAAGGGACTCGGTTCAAGAAGCTCGTAACAGTAGAACTCAAGGCCGCGAGCGCGAACAAAAGCTTTTACGTCTTCGTTGTCCGCGCCGTACTCCCGGAGCGAATCTTCGTTCGCGAGCGCCCAAGTTTTTCCGTAGCGCTCGATATCTTTGCGGAATGCGGGGGCGCGGTCGAGGTTGTGGAGCCAGACAGCGGTTACGAATTCATTCCAATCGAAATCAATCTTCGTCTTTCCCCTGATCGTTTTTCCGATTGCGATGAGGCGTTCAACGTGCGTGAAGTCGTGCCCCCCCGTGCCCATTGCTCGCGGGGCGTAGCCCGGCTTCAATTTTTCGATAAGGCTGGAAAGGTAGGACTCGAAAGCATTTTGCTCCGGAACCGCAGGATTTTTGTCCACGGTATTCTCCTTACACCAAGTATTAACAGCTTAAAACGTGCTAGTTATATGGTAGCACGTAAATCTATTTTCGTCAAGCGAGTCTGTTTTTTTTATTCGATGTCTAGGCCGATCTTCTTTTTTACCTCGTTGATCTTTTTGTTTGCCACCTTCGCGGCTTGTTCGGATCCGTGCGCGAGGGTTTCCACGAGCGCCCCCGGCTTCGCGAGAAGCGATTTTTTCCTTTCACGAAAATCCGCGAAATGATCGGCGACGAGCGTCGCGAGAGCGGATTTGAATTCGGCGTAGCTCTTACCCGCGAATTTCGCGACAACCGCTTCCGCATCTTCATCGCGGAGCGCGGCTGCGATGCCAATGAGGTTCGAGAGCCCCGGTTTCTTTTCCAGATTATACGTAATTTTGGTATCAGAGTCGGTTGTCGCGCGCGCGATCTTCACCTTTATTTCTTCGGGCGAATCGTCGATGAAGAGGCAGCCCGCGGGATCTGATTTCGACATTTTCTTTTCGGGATGCTTTAAGCTCATCACGCGCGGGGTTTTCGTAAGAATCGGCTGGGGTTCGAAGAATGTTTTTCCAAAACGTGAATTGAATTTTCGGGCCAAGGTGCGTGTGAATTCAAGATGTTGCAATTGGTCGTCGCCTACGGGAACGAATTTCGCATCGTACATCAAAATATCCGCGGCCATGAGGACGGGATAATTAAGGAGTCCAGCATTTACATACTTCCCAATTTCTTCCCTGACCACTTTCTTAGTATGTTTAGCGATATCCATCGCCATATCTTCTGGCGACATTATGCCAGAAATCACTTTCCCCGACACTTTTGATAATGCGGCTTGATTCGTTTTATCGGTAAATTGCGTCATCCTCATAAGATCGCCGAGTGATGTGATGGTGGTTAGAATCCATGCGAGTTCGTTGTGCGCATGGATCTCCGAGTGCCTATATAACGTTGATTTTTTCGGATCGAGCCCTGCCGCCAAAAAATCGGCAGCGAGATTTAAGACATTTACGTTCAATTCTTTCGGGTCGGGATTTTCGGTAAGCGCGTGCAGGTCGGCGATAAAAAAGTAGCACTCGTATTTTCCGGAGTTCTGGAGATCGACAAAGTTTTTTAAAGCGCCCAAATAGTTCCCGATATGGAGTTTTCCCGTCGGTTGGAT
>JBGPES010000098.1:0-4020 GCA_041482935.1 Minisyncoccia bacterium
AAAAGAACATAATCATGCGGACAACGCCCGTCATCTAAAATATAAAATCTGCGTTTCGGGATCTGCGGATACGACGTACTGTCCCCCGGAGGTAGTTGAAAAAGCGCAAGAGATAGGAAAGCTTATCGCCGAGCACAATATGATCCTCGTGACGGGAGCCACGACGGGAATTCCTTATTGGTCCGCGAAGGGCGCGAAAGAGGCCGGAGGGATTGTTATCGGCCTTTCGCCGGCGGCTTCGAAAGCGGCGCATGTCAAAAGCTATCGTCTCCCGCTCGAATATCACGATTTAATAATTTACACCGGCTTCGACTATTCGGGAAGAAATCTTCTTCTTATGCGCTCGGCGGATGCGATCATCACGATCAACGGCAGGATGGGAACCTTGAACGAATTTACCATCGGATTCGAAGACAAAAAACCGCAAGGAGTGCTCGCGGGGAGCGGCGGCATGAGCGATATGCTTCCCGGCATCATCAAAGACGCGCACCGCGGACCCGGGAACGTTGTCTTCGAATCCGATCCCAAGAAACTCGTCGAGAAGATTATTAAGATGATCGAGGCCGAAGAAAAAGACCTCGACGCGAGCAGGTATGCTCCGACGAAGAACGCGCGGGCTTAGGCGGGAGATTTATGGAATAAGCTCATAACATACCAAATGAAATTAATTTCCAGGATTTACAAAGCTATCATGCCCAAGAAAACGGCGAAGAAGTCAAAAACTACGAAGAAAAAGTCCGTGAGGGGTGGATCCGTCTCCGGCGGAAAAGCCGCGCCGAAAAGAACGAAGGCGCAGAAAAAAACAAAGACTCCCAAACCGATCGGAAGCGTAACGCATTTTTTTGGCGATATCGGGGTTGCCATCGTAAAATTCAAAAAAGCGGTAAAAGCCGGAACGAAGGTGCAATTCAAGGGCGCGACGACCGATTTCGAAGAAACGATCAAATCGATGCAATATAATCACAAACCGATTGCGATCGCCCCGAAAGGAAAAGAAGTCGGCATTAAAGTCCGTGATAAAGTGCGGGAAGGCGACGAAGTTTTTGAAGTTAAATAAACTATTTTGTCGTCCTCGCACCCCCTCGTCATCCCCGCGAAGGCGAGGATCCATACTCCCCAAGCATTCTGAAAGCGTGGATCCCTGCCTACCGGCAGGCAGGTCCGCCTTCGCGGGGATGACAATAAGATATAACCGAATGCGCTCTAATTCCAAAAATTTCTTGAAGGTCACGGCAATCCTTGCCGCGGCGACGATAGGAGACGGCATTTTTGCATTGCCCTATATTTTCTACAGATCCGGCTGGTTCCTCGGCCTTTTTTATTTGGCGTTTCTCACGACGGTCGTCATTGTGGCGCACGTGGTGTACCTCAAGGTACTCGAAGAGGTCGGTGAAAAAGAGCGGCTTCTCGGCCTCGCGAAGAGATATTTCGGGAAGTGGGGATTCGGCGTCGGATTCTTCACGATTGTCGTCGGCCTGCTTCTCGCGCTCGTCGCCATCCTTATCCTGGGGGCGCGTTTCATAACGCTTCTCTTCCCCGCCGTGCCGATGCTGTCCGCGCTTATCGTGTTCTGGATACTCACGGCGATTCCCCTCCTGCTCCACGACCGCCGCGTCGTAGGGCTCGAATTATTGGGGATCGTTTCAACATCGGCAATTATCGTATTTGTTTTTGCCGTTGCCTGGCCGCACGTCAGTTTTGGCGCGGCTCCCGCCATGCACGCGGCGGACGCGTTCCTGCCTTTCGGGGTCATCGTCTTTGCTCTTGCGGGATGGACCGGTATCGAGCCTGCGTACGAAATCAGAAAACGGGAGGGCGTGCGAGGCTCCTTGGTTCTTCCGGTCGCCGCGGGAACGATCTTCGCTTCCCTGTTATATCTACTTTTTATTATGGGGATTCTGGGATCCGCTACAACGATCGCGCCCGATACCCTTTCCGGACTTCTGAATTGGCCGACATGGGAACGGATCGTGCTCACGGTTCTCGGGTTCCTCGCCGTTTGGACGATCTACATGCCGATCTCCCGGGAGATCAAAAATTCGCTGGACCGGGACCTTGGCTGGGAACCGTTCATGACGAAACTCCTTATTCTTTTCACTCCGCTGATCTTCGTGCTTTCCGGATTCAATAATTTTCTTCTCGTCGTGGGGTTCGTGGGCGGCTTGTTCCTGAGCCTCCAATATTTTTTGATCATGGCGGTCGGCCACAAGGCGCTCGTTCTATCCGCGTGGAAGAAGTTTCTGATGGACATCGTTGCCCTGGTTTTCATCCTCGCCGCGGTTTACGAAGTCTATTATTTCGTGATAGGATAATCGCGTCAGCGAAAGGCTCTTGTAGTTCAATGGATAGGACATCTCCCTCCGAAGGAGAAGATGCAGGTTCGATTCCTGCCAAGAGCACAGGCATGCGAGACCCTATCGAGAGGGCTTAAGAGAGCTTTCTCTCGGTAGCGTCAAGCAAAAGAAAATCCGCCGATAACGGCGGATTTTCTTTTTATACGATCTCGATTTTTTTCTTTGCCATCGTAATCTTGCTCCGCAGGCATGAGAGCAGTTCCCGCTTCTCGAATATTGTCCCGTCCCGCAGGATGTATTTCGCGTAGTTCCGCACGTCGACGTCGCCGACCTTCACCGACTGCTCCTTGATGCCCAAGAGCCCTGACTGGAACTTCTTGTGCCGTTCGATTTCCGCTTTGATCCGTTCCTTCATGCCGATCTCGTCGAGGTCAATTTTGTCCATAAGGTTTGCGAGCTGTTCGATCAACGCATCTTCCCGCAAGTATCCCGATGGGCAGTTCTTGTCCTGGAATCGGCAGCAGCCATAGTACACGTACCGGTGCACGTTGCCGTTCTGCTTCTTCTTGAATTTCTCGCATGCCGTGATCCCAGAGCCGCAGAGCGTGCATGTCATGAGCCTCGTGAAGGCGAACTCCTTTGGCTCGTTGCCCACCGAATAACTCAGCATTTTCTCCTGCACTTTGTCGAAGAGATCTTTCGTGATTATCGGCGTGTGTTTGCCGATATACCATTTACCGCCACCTTTCGGATATTCGAAGGAGCCGTAGTAGAAGTGATTTCGTAGCGTGATATAAATATTACTGATCGTGAGCGGCTTGCCATTTTTTGTCGTGAATTTTATTTCGTCCTTGAGCCATGCGTGCAGCCGTCTGCCGCTCATGTTCCCGTAAGCCACCTTCTCGAACATCTTTTTTACGATAGGCGCCCGGTGCGGGTCGATCTCGACGTGGCAGCTCTTTTCCTTGCTCGTACTATTCAGGTATCCCGTGGGGGCGGTGCAGGGCCAGAGTCCCATCTCACATCGTGCCCGTAACCCCCGCTTCACGTTCACCACCTTGTTGTCATTCTCAAGCTTCGCTTGGCTGCCCAAGATCATAAGGAGGAACTTCTCGTTTGGGCTGTTCGTGAATTTCTGTCCGTAGGTACGTATTTCGATCAACTTTCCGCTGTCCATAAGGTCAACGATTCTTCCGAGGTCTCCGGCGTTTCTTGATATACGGTCAGCGGCCCAGGTGAGAATGCCGTTGAATTTGCCGCTCTTTATTTCATCTACAATCTGATTGAAGATCGGTCGTTGTCCGGCTTCTTTCGCGGAGTGTGATTCTTTCTTTATCTCGACGACTTCAAGATGGTCGCGCTCGGCCATGGCGAGCATTTCCTTTATCTGGCTCTCTATGGAGAGGATTTGCTGTTCTTCTGACTCCGTTGATTTTCTTGCGTACAAACAGTATTTGACCTTTACGGGGAGCTGAACTTGCGTTGAGGCCACAGCTCCTATCTGCCCCTTAGTTTGGTTAGTCATACCCTAAGGGATGACGCGAACCCGCAAGGGAGTCCAGGCGGGGTGGAATCTCCATATCAGGCGACGAAGGGGCGAGAAAGGCAAGGCCGGGCAGATATGCTACCATGAAATTACGTCGAACAAAAAACTCAAAAATATTACCCCTCTTTTTATATGAATAAAGTCAAATTGTATTCAATTTCAATAATCGCCGCTTCCGTC
>JBGPES010000099.1:0-3978 GCA_041482935.1 Minisyncoccia bacterium
CGCAGTCTGACGACGGTGTAGCCTTGCGCTACTCCTAGGAAGGATGCGCTGGCTATTCGCGGAAAAATAGCCATTTTAGACAAATGCCTAATTTTGTGGTGGGTTCCGTGCATCATCTTAAAATAGCAATGATTGGAAATTTGTACAAACTCTTCTTTCTGTCACCCTCGCGAAGGCGAGGATCCACGCTTCCAAAACTTTATTCGAAAAATATGGACCCGGGTCTTCGCGAGGAAAGGCCATCGGCGCATTGGGCAGAAAGCCCACCCTCATGGAGCTTCAACAGGTTATCGATGAAATGCGTTCTTAAAACGCATATCTCGTGGCGCGCACAAACTGCGCGCCTTTTGTTTTTTGCGATAGTTTATTACAAAAATATCCTGAGCGAGTGTAATGAGTCGAAGGATCCGTGTTATACTGTATCTATGCTCGCGGACGAGATCAAACAATTTTTCCATGGCGATGTGGCGGGGGACGACGCGACGCTCACTACCTACAGCCGCGATTATTCGATTTTCAAGGTGAAGCCGTCGCTCGTCGTGTTTCCCAAGGACGTCGATGATCTGAAGAATCTTGTGAAATTCGTGTCGAAGAAAAAGGCGGCGGGGGAAAATATTTCGCTTACCGGGCGTTCGGCGGGAACGGATATGACGGGCGGCCCGCTTACGCAATCGATCGTCGTCTCATTCACTAAATATTTCAATCATATAAAAGAGATCGCAAGCGACTATGCGATCATCGAGCCCGGCGTCTATTTCCGCGATTTCGAAAAAGAATTGAAACCGAAGGGACTGCTCTATCCTCCTTACCCCGCATCGAAAGATTTATGCGCCCTGGGCGGCATGATCAACAATAATTCCGGGGGCGAGAAAACCTTGCAATATGGAAAGACCGAAGACTACGTGGAGCAAGTGCGTCTTGTGATGGGCGACGGAGAGGAGCATGTTTTGCGGCCTCTGAACGGAGCCGAATTACAAGCGAAGATCCAGGAAAAAAGTTTTGAGGGCGAAATATACCGAAAGCTCTATAAGCTTATTGACGACAATTACGATGAGATCAAAGCCGCGAAACCGAAAGTTTCCAAAAATTCCGCCGGGTATTTCCTTTGGAATGTATGGGACAAGCAAACGTTCGATATTACAAAGCTCATTGTCGGTTCGCAGGGCACGTTCGGGCTTCTCACGGAGGCCAAGCTCCGTCTGGTAAAGGAAAGAAAATACGGGAAGCTTGCCGTCGTGTTTTTAAATGATTTGGCGCCGCTGGGGAATCTTATTGTCGAAACATTGAAGTTCAATCCCGAAAGCGTGGAATCATATGACGACAAAACCCTCTGGATCGCACTGCGGTTTTTGCCGAGTATCATCAAATCGATGAAAGGAGGATTCCTGAAGCTGATGTGGAAGTTCATACCCGAAGCGCTCATGGCCCTGCGCGGCGGCATACCGAAGATGATCGTGCTCATCGAGCTTACGTCGGACGATAAGATCGAATTGAATTACCGGATGGAAGCGTTGCGGGTGATGGTCAAAAAATTCAATTTGCCAGTGCGTGTTCTGAAAGATCATTCCGAAGAAGAAAAATATTGGATCATTCGCAGGCAGAGCTTCAAACTGCTTCACGACCACTCGATCGGAAAAGACACGGCGCCCTTCATCGACGATATTGTCGTAAAGCCGGAAGTGTTGCCGGAATTTTTACCGAAGCTGAATCGAATTTTGGATAAGTATAAAAAGGATCTTGTGTACACCGTTGCCGGTCATCCGGGGAACGGCAATTTCCACATCATCCCGCTCATGAATCTCAAGGATCCTCGTATACGCGCGTTGATACCCATCATTTCAGACGAAGTGTATAAGCTTGTTTTTCAATACAAAGGCTCGACGACTGCCGAACACAACGACGGCATTATCCGCACGCCATATCTCGAGGGGATGTACGGGCCGAAAATTACGGCGCTTTTCGCCGAAGTGAAAAAGATTTTCGATCAGCAGGGCATTTTCAACCCAGGCAAGAAAGTCGGCGGCACATTGGATTACGCCGTGGAGCACATCGAGGCCACACAATAGGGTTGTCAAAAAAATGTCCCCCAACCATGCGGTTGGGGGACGGAAAATCTTCGAGATTCCTTGGATGTTATCAGGAGAACCCGATACTAATTGCGGGATTTTGGCATCCCGGACTGTTTACGGGACCAGGTTGGTTTTCATAGTGGTCTCTTTCGAGGGCGGCATGCAGTGTGGTTCTCGGACCAAAGGTATCCGCTGGTCCTTTCCATGTCCAAACGCAGTGGCTACAACGAGCTGTCGCTTGCCATACTCTCCTGGTAGAAGCGGCCATTTTTTTCTCCTAGTGAAATGAATTAACGTCATCGTAGAGTATACTATATTTTCTGAAAAATGACAAGACAACACAGAATCCTGCGATTGTCGCATTTTAGAATTTCTTGATGTCCGGAGTGCGATTCTGAGCTTATGAAGAAATTAGGGTTATTGGTGATTATCCCTATTGCGGTCGATCTCTTTCTGCTTGGTAGATTTTCCACTCAGCCGCAAGGGTCCGCGATTGTTAGCCGCTCAGAGTCGTCGATGCTTCTGGATGAAGGCATCGTCCGCGTCACACGCGTGATCGACGGCGATACAATTGGAGTGGAAATTGGTTCATTGATCGAGAAGGTTCGCTATATCGGCATAAACGCTCCGGAAACGGTAGATCCGCGGAAACCCGTGCAATGCTTCGGAGCCGAGGCATCACAGCGCAACAAGGAATTGGTTGAGAGCAAGCTTGTGCGTTTGGAAAAGGACGTGAGTGACCGCGATAAGTACGGGCGACTTCTGCGATTCGTCTATCTTCCGGACGGCGGTTTTGTGAACTTTGAATTAGTGAAAGAAGGCTATGCAAGCGCATCTGCCTTCCCGCCGGATGTAAAATATGCCGCCGAATTTGTTGCCGCTGAAAAATATGCACGCGGGGCAAAACTTGGGTTATGGGGCGCCTGTTCCAGTCCGTAAAATTCTTTCCACTTCATCTTTTCTTTATCATTTTTTTATCTTCTCTAATTCGCTCGAATGGTAGAATGGTTCGGTATAAAAGTTATTATAAACAAGTTTATCGAGCAGCACGTTAATGTTATGAAAGATTTGGAAAGGGTTTTGAAAGCTTTGGCGAACCGCAGACGACTTGCCATTTTGGAATGCTTAAAAGAAAATCGGGAAAGCTGCGTTACCGAGATCGTCGATGCGATACATTTGTCTTTTAAGGCAACCTCGAAACACCTCGGCGTTCTCGCGGCGGTTGATATCGTCGAACGAGAACAGCGCAGTTTGCGGATGTTTTATAGAATCGCGAGCCGCCAGTTCCCGGCATCAAGGCATATTATTTCCCTCCTCTAATTCGCTCGAATAGTAGAATAGCGCAACGGGTGTGGATTTATCACTTCAAATTCCCAACCCTCCTATTCTCTTATTCGCGCGAATTAGAGCAGGGAAGTGGCGCGTAAAAGGACTATTGAGAAACTATCGCCTATTCCTGCCTATCGGCAGGCAGGCGCGCGAATAAGAGAATAGTTCCGGATTCCGCAGCACTGATTTACCGAGACGACTTTTTCGGGACATAAGGTCCGAACATGTATTATGTATAGAGAGACAAAAAGGACGCTATGAGGCAGCGCATTCCGTGCCGTAAAATTCTAAAAGTTTTGCCATAAGTTTGTTCGTGCTTTGTTTCGTTTCACAGCCTTTTTTTCTTTTTTGATGTATTATTAAATATAACCCAACGGAGTTTATTACATAAGAACATAACATCTCAATGACCGCTTGCAATAAAAATATTCCAACCGTTCTCGTCGTGCTTGGCGTGACGGGCGATCTGATGTCGAAGAAAATCGCGCCGGCCCTTTTCAGTCTTTTTAAGGAAAAGCACCTGCCCGATCGTTTCAGGATTATAGGATTTTCAAGGCGCGATTGGAATTCGGCGGATCTC
>JBGPES010000100.1:0-3931 GCA_041482935.1 Minisyncoccia bacterium
AAATTCCCTACTACGAGATCCGCCACCTCGTAAAACCCGGCGTGTCCGGCTGGGCGCAAATCAACTACCGTTACGGCGCATCCGTGGAAGATTCCTACGAAAAACTGGAATACGATATTTATTACGTAAAAAATAGGTCGATCTTTCTCGACCTCGCGATTGTTTTGAAAACCCTGAAATCGTTTTTTGTGAATCCGGAATAATTTTTCCGATCGCCTGTCGCCCCGGCGGAGGCCGGGGTCCATGCTTTTTGACACATTCGTTTGGGAGCGCGGATTCCGGCCTTCGCCGGAACGACACGATGCACGAGATATCAAAATAGGTTATAGTTTACATTATTATGAAAATAATCGTAACGGGCGGCGCGGGATTTATCGGCTCGCACATCGCCGAAGCATATATCGCCGCGGGCCACAAAGTCATAGTCATCGACAACCTTTCGTATGGTTCGAAAAAAAATCTCGCGCGGCGGGCCAAGTTCTATAACGCCGACATCCGCAATGTTATGGCGATAGAGCGCATCTTCAAGCGCGAACGGCCGGAAATCGTGAATCACCACGCGGCGCTCATCTCCGTGCGCGAAACGGGGAACATGATCGAAACGAACGTGTTGGGCACGGCAAACGTCCTCGAAGCTTTCGCGAAATATGGAGCGGGGGAAAAGAAATTCATTTTTCCCTCCTCCGCCGCCGTCTATGGCGACCCGAAACAGATCCCCACGAAGGAAACCGCGCCCGCTTCCCCGCTCTCGGTCTACGGCCTTTCAAAACTCCTCGCGGAACACTTCGTCGCCCTCTACGCGGCAACATGCCGCTTTGATTGCGTCATCTTCCG
This sequence comes from Minisyncoccia bacterium, assembly GCA_041482935.1. Classification (GTDB taxonomy): domain Bacteria; phylum Patescibacteriota; class Minisyncoccia; order UBA6257; family 2-01-FULL-56-20; genus DATLTV01. The sequence continues at coordinate 835 of JBGPES010000100.1, forward strand.
CTATGCGAACGTCTACGGGCCACGCCAGCAAAGCGGCGTCATTCCTGTTTTCTCGCGGCTCATGAAGGCCGATAAAAAAGTGTCGATCTTTGGTACTGGAAAAGAAACCCGCGACTTCGTCCACGTGTCGGACATCGCGCGGGCGAACGTGCTGGCGCTTCGTAAAGGGAAAAACGAGACCATGAACCTCGGCACGGGCAAACGAACCGAGGGCAACAAAGTTTTCGAACTTCTCGCCCGCAAGATCGGCTATAGGCAACGCCCCGTCCATGCCGCAAGAGACAAAGAAGAAATCAAGCACAGCGCTCTTTCTCCCGCGCGTGCAAAAAAAATCCTCGGATGGAAACCGAAGGTGAAATTTGAAGAAGGAATAAAAAAAGCAATCGGGCAATCTGCCTAGTCGGTTATTTACTTATTTTCCGCCATTAAACATTTTTTTGAAATTTTCCAAAAGCCATGAGCTTGACTGGACCTTCCCGCCGTCGCCGATATTAAATACCATCTCGCAACCAACTTCCTCGCACGTGGCGATCTCGGGAATGTTGCCCCGATTCCTGTCTCCGCCATTCGCGAATATCTGCGGCTTCAGCTTGCGGAGCTCGCGGGACACGCTCATGTCCTCGGGATTTTCGGGGTGGCGGGTTAGCATCACCCGGTCCACGACCCTTAACGATTCGAGAAGCTCCTTCCGTTCTTGTTGCGGCATAAACGCATAGCCCTTTTTTTTCTTCAGCCAATTGTCGTTGTTCAAAATCACGACCAATTCATCGCCCAGCGCCCTCGCCCGTTCGAACATTCGCACGTGCCCGATATGAACCGGATCAAAACCTCCGCTTACGGCCACTACCACCTTTTTTTTATTTTTTTTGACCGTTTTTTTCGGCATGCCCCGTAGAGGAATTTCGAATTTTTATTAAATACTTCTTTATAATATATATTATCACGAAATAAATCCTTAATTGTCATCCCCCAATGAGTTCAGCAATTCCTTCGAAATTCTCCTACGGGGCATGGTTTTATCGCTTGAAAGATGGTAAAATTTTATTTACTGGGTGATATATACCTTAATATTAAGGCTTAATACGGCAAAAAATCAACCCCGCATTTTTCGAGGAAAAACTCCTCTCCAAACCTCGAAAGGCGTGGAACCAAGGACTTTTTAAATATATATTCAGATGTTCGAAAAGATAAAAAACCTTCTTTTTAAGAACGCCACGACCCGGCAAACCGTCGCCAGAAACACGTTTTGGCTCACGATGACGAGTATCGGTGGCCGACTACTCCGCGCCGTGATCGTGATTTACGCCACGCGCACATTGGGCCCCACGCAATGGGGAATTTTTTCCTATGCGATATCCCTGACCGCTTTTCTTACCATCTTCATCGACTTCGGCATGGGGTCGATACTCACGAGAGAAATTTCGAAGACGAAGGACCCGGAGGAACGGGCACGCATGCTTTCCACGTCCACATTTCTCAAACTCGCCCTGCTTGCACTTGGCATCATTGTTACTCTGATATATAACGCGTTGCTTCCCGATACGAATGCCATAAAAATTATTTTTCCGCTCGCGATCTGCATCATGGCGTTTGACACCATGCGCGAGTTCGGTTCCTCGCTCATCCACGCGCTCGAAAAAATGGAATGGGAAACGGGCCTCTTTTTTCTTACGAATACCGCTATCGTCGCGTTCGGCTTTATCTTCCTTTATCTCCACCCCACAGTACGATCGTTCGCGTTCTCGTATGCTGTAGGCACGTTCCTCGGCGCCACGGCTACCGCATTCGTCCTGCGCGAACACTTCAAAAACCTCTTCTCGAATTTCACCGCCTCAAAGATCAAGCCGATCCTCGCATCGGCCTGGCCTTTTGCGGTCTCGAATGCCCTGGGCCTTCTCCTCACGAATACCGATATCCTTGTGATCGGCTGGTTCAAATCGACGACGGACGTAGGCATCTATGCCGCGGGACTCCGCATCATCCAGGTCCTTTACGTGCTTCCCAGCATCATCGCCACCAGCACGCTCCCGACGCTCGCCCGATTCGCAAAAAACAATAACGAGGGCGCAAGGAAGATCCTAGAAAAAACGATCGGTATCGCATTCCTCATAGCGATCCCCACGGCGCTTGGCGGAGCCATACTAGGACCACAGCTTATCGGCTTCGTATATGGCGGCGGTTATATCCTCGGAGCGCTCTCATTCCAGATACTCATACTCACCATGATCGTCGACTTTCCGGCAAGCATCCTCTCGGGAGCCATGTTCGCCTATGATCGTCAGAAAAACCTTATATGGTACTCCGTGATCGGGGGCGGCCTGAACGTGGCGCTGGATCTTCTTTTTATCCCGCGATTCGGAATCGTCGGCTCCGCCTGGGCAACGTTTATCGCGCAAATCATAAGCAATGCGTATTTATGGTACGCGATGAATAAAGTAAATTATTTCACGGCGCTCCCCCGGATTAAAAAGATCGTTGTCGCATCGATCCTCATGGCCGGACTTGCGTGGTTGCTCGCGGCCGCAGGAATGCAGGTACTTGTCGCGATCGCCCTTTCCGTTTTTTTCTACTTCGCCCTCCTCGTGCTCCTCAAGGAACCGCTCCTCGAAGAGATGCGCCATATCATAATGCCCAAAGGCGATATGGCCGTTGCCGATGTGCCATAACGGAAAAATCTCTTAGTTGCCGGAAAAAATAATTTTCTTGAGACGAGAAAGGATCGGGTTTGCGAGTTTTCTGATCGGGCCAGGCAGATGCGCGTAGATACGGTACGTGTATGCGGAAAAAATGGCGAAAGTGTATCCGGGATATTTGTTCTTGTAGCGCTTCACGACGCGAACTCCGGACTGCGAGGCCTCTTTTTGCTTTGCGAACGACATCCCTCCTTCCCACATGCGGTATGCCAAAAAATATTCCGGGGAATTGTATAGCTTGCCTTCGCTTCCCATCTTCAGCCAGAAATCCCAGTCGGCGAACTGAAGCATGGATTCGTCGTAGTATCCAAGCTTCTCAGCGACCGCGCGCCTGAAGAGCGTCGAGGAATTCGCCATCGGATTCGCGTAGAGTATCACTTTCCTGATATCCGCATCGTGCTCAG
>JBGPES010000101.1:0-3929 GCA_041482935.1 Minisyncoccia bacterium
CCGCGTCCACCGAAGGCGAATCCACCCCTGGCGGAAAAGCGGAGATCTAGATTCTTACTATTCTCCTATTCGCGCGAATTAGAGAAGCAATAAGCCGCTATCTCTCAACTATTTGGTGGTCCAAAAATTCGACACAGTCATTATTCCGTGCTAGGATGGCGGCAGACACTTGATTTATCGGGAGGTATTCATGTCCGAACGTTCCGGTGCACGTGCGCTCGGTATCATCGTGCTTTCAATCGGCGTGATGGTTTCCATCTCTGTTGTGGAGGACTTTAGAGTAAAGGTAGGTCGCTTGGAGAAAGAAGTAACCGCTCTCCGGGAAAAACCTGCTGTGGCAGGAAAACCAAACGAGGAAAAGAGCGTCGAAGAGCGAAAGCATCTTTTCGACGGCCCCAAACCCATAAGGGCAAAGCAATTTAAGGTCAAAGGCTTGTGGCGCGATGAGTTGACGATTGGTCATCACGATCCATGGAAAGAAGATATTCCGATGGTGCTCCATCTTTGGGGTCCGTGGTGCGGTCCGTGTCGCGCCGAGTTTCCATCGCTCCTCGCATTTTCAAGGAAGCATCCCGGACTACAGATTGCGACGGTGAGCGTCAACAACAAAAAAGAAGACGTGCTTGCATTCCTTAAGTACATCGGTTATGACGAGAGCAAGAACCACGTTGCAATCTTTATCGGTTCGGAAGAAGATATTATTTTCGCCGATAATTACTACAAGGTGTCCTACTTCCCGACGACGATCTTTATCGATCGCGACGGCAATATTGTGAGGTGGATTGACGGTATGACGAATTGGCGCGATCCCGCTCTGGGAAAGTTCGTCGGCGAGCTTCTCAAGAAAAAATAGTTTATTTTTAGAACCAGATGGTGTCCGACCGGCGCCATTTTTATTTTCTTGGAAACGTGGATCTTTTCCCAACAGTCGGTAGGCGAGTGCGCGGATGGCATCGGTACGTTTTGCGGAAGAAATCAATTCAAAGTATTATTCTTTTAGATACTTTCGAATGGGGGTCCCATGAAGCGTGGACAGAGTTACCGGGCAGTGAAAACGAAAGTCGCTGGGCACGCGGCGATCGGTTTGCCGGAAGACGAACATCTCTACGATAGCAAGCTCGAGGCGAAATGCGCCGAGATCCTGCTGCGGCACGGCATCAAGTTCAAGCCGCATGTTAAGTTCGAGTGCTTCGACAGGGAAGGAAAAACGTTTTTCTACACCGTCGATTTTCTTTTCGACGAGCCGCAGAAATTGAAAGGTATTTCGACGCTCGTGAACGCCATCGAGGTCAAGGGATATCTGAGGAGTGAAGACTTCTTGAGGATCGATGCCCTCAAATTCCGCCATCACGTGAGAACGTGGATCGTTGCCGCAAACCTCGTTGATCTCTGGGACAGGGAAGGAATGCGGGGAGAAGCCTCAGTTAAAAATAAACGACCCGACTGACATCGGGCCGTTTTTTAATGGTATATCTATCTCCCACGCCATTTTTATTTTTTCTTGGTAACTATTCGCTTATTCGCGCGAATAAGCGAATGGAAGAAGATAACCATTTTGGAAGGCGGATTCTGGCCCCGCCGACGGCCCGGCCTCGATGAGCCGAGGCGGGGCAGACGAGGCTCACATGGGGCAGCTTCGTCGGGATGATGAGTGAATAAAGTTAACGTTAGGTTGCTATAGAGCTGAACGGCGCAGCCGCTCAAGAGCTATCGAGCTAAACGAGTTTATATCCCACCTCCTTTACCCCTTTAATTTTCTTGATTTTCAGAATCAGTTTTTCTACCTTCATTTTGTCGGCGATCGCAATCTCGACGCGGTTGATGGGGAAGCGATTACCCGGCTGATGCTTTACTTCGAAACTCATGATACTGATATGGGAATTCGCGATTACGCCGGAAATATCTTTCAAAAGCCCCACGCGTTCTTCGGTTATGATTTTGAGTTCCGTTTTTGTCGGTTTTCCCGCCTGTTTCGCGAACCGGTTTTTCGTGCGCAGGGCGTATTTGATGTGCTCGCGCGCAATCGAGGTTTTCACGAATGTAAGCCAGTCTTCCGAGGGTTTCTTTCCTTTCTGCATGATGATCTCAACGAGATCTCCCGAGCGGAGCTTATAGTCGAGGGGCACGAGATGGTCGTTTACCTTTGCGCCCACGCAGGAGTTGCCGATTTCGGAGTGCACGTGATAGGCGAAGTCCACGGGGGTGGACTCGGCCGGAAGGTCGATCACGTCGCCGTGGGGAGTGATCGCAAAAATGCGGTTCTTGAAAAAGTCGATCTTCATCGCCCGGAGGAATTCCTCCGGGTCGGAATCGCCGCCTAAATATTTTTCCTGCCAGCTGCGCAATTGCTGAACCCAGGTAAGTTCCTCGGTGATTTTTTTGACCGCCACCCCTTGCCCCCTTTTTTTCTCTTCATACATCCAGTGCGCGGCGATGCCGTGCTCGTTCTCCTCGTGCATTTCTTTGGTCCTGATCTGGAACTCGATGATTTTTTTCTCGGGGCCGATGACGGTTGTGTGCAGGCTTCGGTAGCTGTTGGGTTTCGGCATGGCGATGTAGTCCTTGATGCGTCCCGGCAGGGGCGGCCACTGTTCGTGAATGAGCCCCAGCACGGCATAACACTCCTGAACGGAGCTTACGATCACGCGCACAGCTACGAGATCGTAGATCCGTTCGATATCCATATTGTGGTGAAGCAGTTTTTGATAAAGGCTCGAGTATCGCTTCGCGCGAAAATCAATTTGCAGCGGAATAATATTGTGTTTCGCGCAGATCTCGAGAAGGATGGGTTTAATCTCCTCGAGATATTTGCGCCGGGCTTCGTAATGTTCGATCGCGGTTTCTTTGAGCCAGCGGTCCTCTTCGGGATGGAGATAGGGGAAGGCGAGATCGTGGAGCTCGCCCGCAAGGTTTTGCATGCCGAGCCGGTAGGCCAGGGGCGCGTAAATTTCGTCGGTTTCCATCGCAATCCGTTTTTGCTTTGCGGGCGGGAGCGCCCCGAGCGTCTGCATGTTGTGCAGGCGGTCGGCGAGTTTCACGAAGACGACGCGCAAGTCGCGGCTCAAGGCCAGGATCATCTTGCGGAGGTTTTCGATCTTGCCTTCGGCGCCGCGATATTTGATGCGGCCGAGCTTGGTTACGCCGTCAACCAAAAACGCGATTTCTTCGCCGAATTCTTTTTGTATTGTCTCGAGCGGCACGCCCGTATCTTCCACGGTATCGTGAAGGAGTCCGGCGGCGATCGTGGCATTGTCCATATGCCATTGATTCAGAATTTCCGCGGTTGCGAGGACGTGCGCGAAATACGGTTCGCCATTCTCGCGCTTCTGCTTCGCGTGCGCTTTTTCGGCGAAGGCGTATGCCTTTGCGAGGAGTGCCTGGGGATTACTTTTCGCGAGTTCCTTGACGGATGCCATGGTTTCATCATATCGTAATATGAGTTTTTCAAAAATAGATGACGGAGGCGGGATGAATCGTTATACCGAAGCTACTTTGCAGGAGACGAAGAAAGCTTTGTCGAGTTTCAAGTACGTGAAGATCAGCTGGGAGCGGCATCGCGCAGTCTCACTTGCAAATGCCTGCAGGTCGTTTGCCCTGCCTGTATGGGATTTTCCCGATGTGGAGCCGAAATCCCATAAGGCGTTCCCTTCACATTGTTTTTTTTGGAATGTGATCAATTTTTGTTTTGACGCCAGGTCGGAAGGCCGCCTGGTGAAGTTCGAAGTGGAATATCCCGGAAAAAATTTTACGGGCGCCTACGCAATGGCGAGATGCTTCTACCGGGTTTTCGGCGAACAGCCAATCACTCCGGAGAAAATACTTCCATTTCTTCGGAGCTGGGAGAAGTTCAGAGAGACATTCCGCGGGATCAATGAGATGCCACTTCTCAAGGAGCGGTTCGAATTGATTGCGGGTTGGAACACGGTAGA
>JBGPES010000102.1:0-3901 GCA_041482935.1 Minisyncoccia bacterium
AATTACCCATGGGCAGAATCGAACATTTTAAATCATAGAATTATTGATTGGCGTCTCCTTTGTTGCCCTCAGTTTTATTCTCTTTAAAGTACACTCTCCCGCGAGAGGTAGCCCTGTAGTCTGATCCGCTGAGTCGAGTCATGTCGAAACTCACCATGTCCACAAGAAACCGGGGCGAGCGCACCTCCACGTCCCGTATAAAATCAAGGAGATTCGGCAGGGCGCCGCTTACGTCAATACTAAATCCGATAGATCCCAGCGTTTCGGCCTGTGGCAGAACTTCCGTTCCGTCGAACGCAGAGCTGAGCGCTACCTGACGAGTGCGCGCGAGGCCGTCAAGCCATCGCCCGAAATCGATGAGCTGGTCCTGGGGAACAAGGATCTTGTCGATCGCCTTCTGATAGCGCTCCGCTTCCGACAAATTCTTCTTAAGGCCGGCAAGCGACTCGATTGCCTGGGCGCGATCACCGATCAGGGCGCGATCGATCACAATGGTCGAAGCTTTCGAAGTAATATCGTTCGAGAGAAAATAAAGCCCGGCGGTGATGATCAGCATCCCTCCGAAAAAAATCGCCGCGCCGATGATGAGTTCTTTCCGAAAAACTTTTGAAGGCATATCTACATTGTAGCAAAATCTCAAGACCCGTGCTTTGACTATTAAAAATAAAGTTTCTATCCTTCAGGAATGCCCAGTAGGAGAGTTTCGAATTGGCATTATGTCTACGTATTACAAAGCGAAAGCGATAGTGATTTTTATGTTGGTTATACCATAAATTTAAGGCGGAGGTTTGTGGAACATAATGCCAAAAAGAGCTTTACTACTTCACCAAGGACACCATTTTCCATGATTTACGTAGAGGCTTGCAAGAATGAGAATGATGCCAAGAGACGAGAAGGGTATCTCAAAACCACGCAAGGTCGGAGATTATTGAAGTTGCGATTGCGCAATTTCTTGAAAAATTAACTATTCGAAACTCCTCTACTGGGATGCACGAAGAAGCATATTACCACGCAATCAATCTCGCCCTAGAATCGGATTATCGAAAACTCAAAAAATTGAGATCCGTTTCTCTCAACTGGGAAGAAGTTTGGCGCCACCTTCCCGGAATCCAAAAAAGGGAGCACGACCCGGAAAAGGATTGGGCGTCGCTTGAACGCTCCGGCATCCGTTTGATCCTCCAGGAATCGAAAGAATACCCGCCGCTCCTTCTTGAAACTCACGATGCGCCATTCGGCCTGTATGCCCTCGGCACGTCCCCCCTTCCGGATGCCACGGCGATTGCCATCGTGGGAACACGCAAGGCGACCACGGAGGGGAAGGAGCTCGCCAAACTTTTTGCAAAAGAACTTACCCGCGCCGGCTTCACTATTATAAGCGGCCTTGCACTCGGCATCGACGCCGCAGCCCACGCGGGATGCCTCGAGGAGAACGGAAAAACCATTGCCGTCCTTGCAAATGGTCTCGATTATTTCTATCCAAGCACGAATGAGACGCTTGCGAAAAAAATCATTGAGAAGGGCGGGGCTCTTATCTCGGAATATCCGCCGGGAGCGCCTCCCCTGCCTTATCGCTTCCTCGAACGGAACCGCATCGTAGCGGGACTCTCGAAAGGAGTGCTGGTTGTCGAGGCGCCGGATAAATCGGGGTCGCTTGTTACGGCGCGCCTTGCACTTGAAGAAAATCGGGATGTATTCGTTATCCCCGGCCCCGTCTCGCATCCGAACTTCAAGGGATCACACCAACTCATACGGTCCGGCGCGGAACTCATAACGCGTCCGGAAGAAATTTTAGAAGCATTCGGCATTGAGACCGAACGCAAACCCACCGAAGAAGCGGATCTCGAAAACGAAGAAGAAAAAATTATTTTCCGCGCACTCCGGGAGCTCTCGAGGCCGGCCACGGTTGACAAAATCATAGAACTTACTAAGCTAAGCACTTCGGACGCAAATCGCACGCTTACGTTTCTTATGCTCAAGAATGTCGTCAAAGAAACCGAGGGCGGGTATGTTCTATAGAAATTAAAATGTAAAATTAAAAATTGAAAATGATTGAATTCGCGAGGCGAATACCGACACTTTCCATTTTCATCTTTAAACTTTAAACTTTTACTATGAACCTTGTTATCGTCGAATCGCCCACGAAAGCGAAAACAATCGGCAAATTCCTCGGAAAGGAATTTATCGTAGAATCCTCTTACGGTCATCTTCGTGATCTTCCGAAAAGCAAAATCGGGATCGATGTAAAACACAATTTTACCCCCACCTATGTGATCCCCAAAAAGGCGGTGGAAGTAGTCGAACGGTTAAGGGGATATGCCACAAAGGCAACGAAGGTTATCCTCGCGACCGACGAAGACCGCGAGGGAGAAGCAATCGCCTGGCACCTCGTCCAGGCGCTCGATTTGGATAAGAACAAAGAATACGAACGCATCGCGTTCCACGAGATCACGAAACCGGCAATCGAAGAGGCCCTCAAGAATCCCCGCGCGATTGATATGCACCTTGTGGACGCCCAACAAGCGCGGCGCATTTTGGACCGCCTCGTGGGCTATGAGCTTTCGCCATTCCTCTGGCGTAAGATCCGCTACGGGCTCTCCGCCGGCCGCGTGCAGTCCGTTACGGTACGCCTCGTCGTCGAACGCGAACGCGAAATCAAGAAATTCAACCGCGAAGAGTATTGGACGATTGAAGCAAAACTCGCGAAGCAAAAAAGCAAACAGACGTTCTCGGCGAAACTTTACTCGGTGGACGGAAAAACCATCGGTAAGATGGATGTTAAAAGCGAATCGCGCGCTCAGGAACTCCTCGCAGGTCTTAAAAACGCCGCGTACACGGTCTCGGATCTTTCCACGAAAGATATATCGCGTACGCCCGCTCCGCCGTTTACGACGTCCACCCTCCAGCAGGAAGCGGCACGGCGTTTCGGATTTTCCGCGAAACAAACCATGATGATTGCCCAACAGCTCTATGAGAATGGATTTATCACATATATGCGAACCGACAGCTTGAACCTCGCCACGTCCGCCCTCGCGCAAGCTCGTACCGTGATCGCGGATAAATTCGGAGAAAAATATATGCTTGAAACCCCGCGTTTTTATACGAATAAATCAAAGGGCGCGCAAGAGGCGCACGAAGCCATCCGTCCCACCGATCTCTCGAAATACTCGGACATCGAACAATTCCGAGATCGAGGCCACTCGAAACTCTACGACATTATCTGGAAACGCACCGTAGCTTCCCAGATGCAGCCGGCACTTCTTGAACAAACGAGTGTCTCGATTGCCGCCGGAAATACCTACGTTTTCCGCGCAAGCGGGCAAGTGGTCAAGTTCGACGGCTTTATGCGAGCCTACACCGAAGAGCATGATGAGGACGATCTGCCAGCTGACGGAGACGAAGAGGGCATGCTTCCGTCGCTTAAAAAGGGCGAGGGGCTTGAGCTCAAAGAACTCGCCCCCATCCAGCATTTCACGGAACCCCCCGGGCGCTACACCGATGCCACGCTCGTCAAAGCCCTTGAAGCCGATGGCATCGGCCGGCCCTCGACCTACGCACCGACACTCTCCACTATCCAGGAACGCGGCTATGTGGAAAAAATCGAAAAACGATACCGCCCCACGGAAATCGGCTTCCTCGTGAACAATCTTTTAGTGGAACATTTCCCCGAGATCGTTGACGTTAAATTCACCGCCCGCATTGAAGAAGAATTCGATGAGATTGCCGAGGGGAAATCCGAGTGGGTCCCCGTCATCAAAGAATTCTACGGCCCGTTCAAAAAGAATCTCAAAGCGAAAGAAGAAGAAGTGGAAAAACAAGTGGAGGCCTCAACCACCCCCTGCTCGCATTGCGGCGAAATGATGCTCATAAAATTCGGGCGCAACGGAAAATTCCTCGCCTGTCC
>JBGPES010000103.1:0-3868 GCA_041482935.1 Minisyncoccia bacterium
AGCTACTCCGGGGATAACAGGCTAGTATTGTCCGAGCGTCCCTAGCGACGACAATGCTCGGCAGCTCGATGTCGGCTCGCCTTAGCGCGGGGGTGTAGAAGCTCCCAAGCGTTTGGCTGTTCGCCAATTAAAAGGGCACGTGAGCTGGGTTCAGACCGTCGTGAGACAGGTCGGTCTCTATCTGTTGCAGGCGTTTACACTTGAGGGGAGTTGGCCTTAGTAAAATTTTGCTACTTCACGCAGTAATGCGTGATGCCAACTCGGCTAATAACGGTGGAATCTTATTTGTGTTCGGTTCGTTGATAGCCAACGATTGTGTCAGTCCTTCATCGTTGGTACAATTTACTTGAGGATCGGATAAATAATTAAGACAATACCGTGGGAAGTCAATCTAAAATCGATCTGGCGTATATCGCCGGATTCTTGGATGGAGATGGCAGCTTGATGATACAACTCAAGCGTCGTTCGGAGTCTAAAATAAAAACAAGACGCGTAATGCTTACGATCTGTTTTTACCAGGATTCACGGCACGATAAGCCGCTCCATTGAATCAGAAAAGTTTTGGGCATAGGATACATTTCTCGAAGAAACGATGGAGTGACCGAATTACGTATTAATGGCCACCGGCAGGTCTTGGATATCTTAGAAAGTTTATCGCCATTTCTTAAATTCAAAAAGAAACAGGCGCAGGCGATTATAAGATCTGCAAGATTGCTGTTGAAAGATAATCGTAATGAGGTTGTCAAAGAGAAATTGGTGGACAATATCTTTATCGTCCAATCAGAAAACTATGCAACGAGGCGAAAACGATCCAAACAAGAATTGCGATCAATATTAGGTTTGACCCCGTAACGACTTGTTCCGATTTTTCCGGAACGGATAGCGGTTTCTTAATCGCTATAATATGCCGACGCCCGAATCCGCATTCGCGGAAGGGTGAAGATATAGTCTGAGCACGTAGTGATACGTGAGTACTTGACGAGAGGACTGGGCTGAACTGACCTCTGGTCTACCGGCTTTGACACCAGTTGAAGCGCCGGGTAGCTATGTCGGGAAGGGATAAGCGCTGAAAGCATCTAAGCGCGAAGCCTACCCCAAGATTAGGTGTAGTTCGAAAGAACAAGATTTCGTCGAAGACTACGACGTACAAGCGTTTAGATTTTGCGCAAGCAAAATCTTGGCGCGAATAGGCTCTAGGTGTAAGGCGCGCAAGCGTTTAAGCCAAGGAGTACTAATAATCTATACAGGCCTCTCTGCACAAATGCCACGACTATACGTCGCGATATTTGCTGTGGAGAGAGGTTCGGTTACCCATCCCTATGCTGACTTGCTCCAGTTTCCCTTTCGCGAGGGACAGATCGCTCCGTGGTCGGAGCGTCCTCACTCTCGCCGCCTGCGCGGCTCTGAGAAGCCCTCGCGAAAGGGAAACTTCCGCTTCTGGAATTATGGTGTTTTCGATTTTCTACAAAATCGAAAACGGCTATTTTTAAAAGAGTTTTTATTTGCTGGTGTTCTATTCGCATGTGCCCCACCTCATCCCATTCCGAACTGAGAAGTGAAAGCATGCGCAACTGATGATACTCACGGCTTGCCGCGGGGAAAGTAGGTTATGCCAGCAAATAAGGACTCTTTTTAGTTTCTGATGATACCTGCCTGCCTGCCGGTAGGCAGGCTTACGGCTTGATAGCGAAAGCCGAGCGAAGCGAGTTCCCCGCGAAGGCGGGGATCAGATATGCCGACACATAAGAACCGTATTCGGTTTTTTGTTTGCAAATGTTAGGATGAATGTATGAGTATCAGGAAGCTATTGATAATTGCGGCTGCACTGTTTGTGGGATATATATTGGTTAGCATTGTTTTCATTGGCGTAGGTTGTACGAGGTGCATCGGTCCAGATACTCGGAGAATTTCTGACGTGCGCCAGATTCAAAATGGCCTCGATCTTTATTACAAAGCTAACAGTAAATATCCCGAAGTCTTAAAAGATTTAATCGGAGTATCTGGCATTACAAATATTCCGAAAGATCCTAAAGCGGGCTGGTGTTTCTTGTTTTGGTGTGGAGGGAATAAGATGTACGATTATGCGCCGAGTAGTGATGAGCAGCATTATGTGCTGCGGGCAATGCTTGAAGACGCTCGAAATCCTGCATTACGTTCGAGCGCTATCGGTATTTTGAATGGTCTCGATTGCACGCCGCCCGCATATTGCGTCGAATTATAGGGCGAGCCACTATTCCCAGTCTCTGACTTTGCTACGGATGGCCTTTTTCTCTCCGGCCGCTTTCTTCTCTTTGATGCGGGATTCGCGCGAGGAGCGGGGGACTTTGGTCGCCACGCGTTCGGCGGGCGGCGTGAGCGCTTCGTTCACCAGGCGGTTCAATTTTTCGACAAGGAGCGATTTATTCTGCCCCTGCGACCGCTCCGCTTGGTGGTAGAGCACGACGTCCCCGCGATCATTGATTTTATTTGCAAGCGGCGGGTACGCCTCAATCATTTCTTTTTGCTTGTCGCTCAAACCCTTCGACTCACGGACGTTCCAATGAAGCACTGTTTTCGTCGATCTCTTATTCACATTCTGGCCGCCCGCGCCGCCGCTCCGGGCGGCGGTGATCACATATTCCGATTCCGGAACAACGAATTGTTCCCGCGCCTCTTGATTTTTATTGTTTCTATCCATGGTTTCGAAGCCCATAATGCCATTCTCGCGCATCAATGAAGATTTATCAAATAATGAGGTCTTTCTTATTCTTTCGAAACTATTCGCTTATTCGCGCGAATAAGCGAATAGTTTCGGGAATTAGTAATTAGAGCTTGGAAATTCTATAATGAATCTATGTCCCTTCGCCGCGCAAAGCAAATTCTCTACGGAGGTTTTTTCATCCTCGTCTGGTACGCGGTCATTGCGGGCGGATACAATATATTTGTGAAACCGCCGGCATCGTGTTTCGACAACATCCGAAACCAGGGCGAGGCGGGAATCGATTGCGGCGGGCCGTGCGCCCAGGTGTGCGTCCCGATCGGCATCCATTTAATACGATCTCTTGATCCGGTTCTGAAGTTTAATCCGAACCCCTCGCACATAACGCTCCTGGCCCATATTGTGAATCCCAATACCACCTTCGCCGCGAAGAGTTTTAAATATAACTTTATTCTTTATGACGATCAGAGCGCGGTAGTGGCAGAATATCCCGGAACTTCTTTTATCTACGCCGGGGAGGTGAAATACATCGTGCTTCCGAATGTAGCCCTGCCGAAAACCTTGTTCGGCCGGATTGATTTTCAGATCCAAGCTCCGGAGTGGGTTCCAAGCACGACATTCGAAGGCCGGCCGACACTCGTCGTTTCCGGAGTGAATCCCGTCGCCACGGGCGCGGGGATCACCGTTGATGGTCAGATTTTAAATAACGACACGGTTGAATTCCCGCGCGTTACGATCGTCGCCATTTTCAAGGGGAATCTTAGTCAGTCCGCCGGCGCTTCGGAAACCGAGATCGAAAATTTGGCTCCGAATGAATCGCAGCCCTTTTCTATTATTCATCCGAATATCTTAAACGTGAATCTTCCCGCGACGCAATTGTTCGAGTATGCGGCGAGGCCGTAGCGAGCGCGTAAGCTCGATAGCTCTATAGCGCTCGAAATCATTCAATAGATTTCTCGCGTTTGGCTCGTTAGCCACTCAAAAGGGTTCACGCATTCGTATTGTCATCCTGAGCCCGCGAAGGATCTCCTACGGTTAGACTTAGGAGATTCCTCGCGCAGCTCGGAATGACAAATATGTGTCTTGCAAGCTAAATAAAAAACCCGCGCTTATGAGGCGGCGGGTTGACCTTTGGTTGGGTCATTGCATCCAAGGTCGACGAAGAACATA
>JBGPES010000104.1:0-3861 GCA_041482935.1 Minisyncoccia bacterium
GGAGTACGGGATGGCGCACCGGCATTCGAGAGTGCGGACCCCGAACGACAATGCCCACCTCGAACGCTTCAACCGCACGATCCAGGACGAGTGCGTGAACCGGCTACCGAGGAATCTTCGCATCTGGCAAAAAGAGATTCCGGAATATCTCGCTTGGTACAACCAAAAAAGGCCGCACCTGGGGCTTGGCCTCAAAACGCCTGTTCAAAAAATCGCCGAAATTCTTACTCCCGATTCCAAGCTATTGACCTGAAAACGTGGTGTGTGTAGAAACCTTATAAAATAACGCCTCCGCCAAGCATTTCTTCCTGTTCAGAGTACAACACCGCCGACTGGCCAGAAGCCACAAACCTTTGAGCTTCCTCAAAAATTAACTTATGGCGTACGACCAACGACTGACGGCTGATCATAAGAACGGCGGGCGTGAGCGGCTGGCGATAACGAACTCGCGCAAAAACGCGCGTGCCACCCATCTCTAATTCGCGCGAATAGGAGAATAACGGGCTGATAAAATTTAAGTCTGTCAATTCGATTTCTTTCTTGTATAACGCAGGGTGATCACTGCCCTCGGCAACGGTAATCGTATTTGTCGCCACATCTTTCGCCGCGACGTAATGCGCCTTCGTTTCCTGCTTACCGCTCATTCCCAATGCATGATTCTTGCCTCTTGGATATAGTCCGTGCCGTTGGCCGATGGTGTAGAAGTAAGCCCCGTCGTGTTCGCCGATCTTCTCGCCGACTGTCGTAATAATCTCTCCGCGCTTTACCGGAATGTATTCTTTGAGAAAATCTTCGATCGTCACTTTGCCCAAAAAACAGATCCCCTGGGAGTCCTTTTTTTCCGCGGTGGGAATCCCCGCTTTTCTCGCCATCGCGCGGACTTCCGATTTTACGTATCCACCGATCGGGAAAAGGCAGTAAGGCAACTGTTTCTGCGTAAGCGTCCAGAGAAAATAACTTTGGTCTTTGTTCTTATCGACTGCCTGATATAATTTGTTCTCCTTGAGGCGAACATAATGTCCGGTCGCGATATAATCGGCGCCCGTCAATCGGGCTTTCTCGAAAAATAATCCGAATTTGATCTCGCGGTTGCACATTACGTCGGGATTGGGCGTGATCCCATCGCGATATCCCTCAATCATATACCGCACCACGCGCTTCTTATATTCTTCCTCGAAATCCCATACATAAAAAGCGATCTGCAGATGTTCAGCGACTCGCCGTGCGTCCTCTGCATCGCGATCCTGGCAACCATCAACGTTATAGCAACGCATAAAAACGCCGACCACGTCATGGCCTTCGTTCTTTAACATCATTGCGGTGACGGATGAATCAACGCCGCCTGACATACCGACAAAGACTTTAGACATGGTGTTTTTATAATACCGCAACGCCATGTATAATATAATGGCAAAGAAAAAAATGAAAGCCGCGATCATCATCGGCATTATCACCGCGCTCGTTATTGTCTCTTTTCTCTACGATATCAGCGCCGGACTTACGCATGTCGGGCCTCATTTTTTTACGGCGCCCCAAGTCTTTTGCCACAGCGATTGGGCCGGCATCGCGCTTCCTCCCTTCGGCATCTGGATGTGCGGAAATGATATGAACAACGCTCTTCTCCGCCGACACGAACTTGTCCACTGGGACCAATACAAACGTTTCGGCACGCTCGGCTTCTACGCGAATTATCTTTACGCATGGGCGTCCGGAGGATTCAACTATAAAAACAATTGGATGGAGAAAGAAGCCACGCAAAAGAGCGGACGATAATGGAACCCGTTAGAGACGACCCATCTATGTATAAAATCCATACTGCACAAATAATAACAATTGATGCGCATTGGTCATGCGCGACATCCACGGAAACGCAAAGCGTTTCCCGTCTCTAACGGGATGGATATCTTCGCGCACGGACTTTGGACAGCGGCGGCCGCGAAAGCCGTGAACATAAAGCTGGCGGAGAAAAAGCAAAAATTACTCAGTATTCCGTGGACCACTTTTTGGGGAGTTTTCCCCGATCTGTTTGCTTTCGCGATCCCCTTCGTTTATATCTTCTCGGGACTGCTCTCCGGATCTCTTCACCTTTCGGATATTCCCCGGCCGCATCAGGTTGAACCTCCGACCGCGGGCACGTATCGGGTTATTCGCCTCGCTCAACAGCTTTACAACATAAGCCATAGCGCTGTGATATTCGCCGCGGTATTTTTAC
This sequence comes from Minisyncoccia bacterium, assembly GCA_041482935.1. Classification (GTDB taxonomy): domain Bacteria; phylum Patescibacteriota; class Minisyncoccia; order UBA6257; family 2-01-FULL-56-20; genus DATLTV01. The sequence continues at coordinate 2,213 of JBGPES010000104.1, forward strand.
TCGCATGGCTCATTCTTCGCCGTCCCGTCTGGGAACTTTGCGGATGGATCCTTCACATCCTCATAGACATTCCCACGCACTCGTACCAATTTTATCCCACGCCGGTTTTCTGGCCGCTTTCAAGCTGGAAATTCACCGATGGCTTTTCCTGGAGCGTCCCGTGGTTCATGATCGCGAACTATTCCGCGATCGTAGTCGTTTACTACATTCTTTTCTTTCGAAAACGCAGTAAAGACCGGGCGTCAAACTTGACTTAATCCAGATTGCTGGTACACTGGCAATTAGTCTGTTGAAAGTTATAAGGTGAACCTATGAACCCAACCGAAAACTCATTCCAGCAATTTCTCTCGGAATTCGAACCGGAAGTAATTGTCGCGTCGACCGCCGCATACAAGGCGGCATGGGACGCGGCCATGAATACTACCAAAGAAAACGCGGAAAAAAGCGGAAGATTTAGCGCGCAATACAACCTGCTCTTCAGCGACAAGATGAAATACGACACCCTCGTGATATTCAGCGACAGCGGGAAGGTGCAAGACCCCGCTCTGAAACGCATACTCGACAATCTTATTCGTGCGTTTAAAGGCAATATGCTGCCGCCGGACATGATCCGGGAAATATCCAAAAAGGAAGCCGAAATAAGTATGGCATTCGACCAGTTTCGGCCGGAACTCGGGGGCAAAAAGGTGACCGATAACGACATTCTTGAGATTCTGAAGAACGAAACCGATGTTTCGCGGCAGAAGGAAGCCTGGGAAGCTTCGAAACAGGTCGGCCTTGTGATCGCTCCCCTTCTTAAAGAACTCGTTGTCCTTCGAAATAGCGCGGCGAAAATCCTGGGATTCAAAAATTATTTCGAGATGTCATATGTGCTTCAGGAACTTGATCAACGGGAAGTGGCGGACACCTTTGCGCAACTCGTGGAGAGTTCAGGGAAAGCATACGGCAAATTACGTCTGGAGATCGACGCCGCGGCATGCGATAGGTTCGGTGTGGCGGCAGGCGAACTCGGCCCCTGGGCATGGAGCGATCCTTTCGGCCAGGAAAATCCGCTGACGACGAACTTGCATCCCGACGCGCTGTTCGCGGACAAAGATATCATCGAACGAACGGCGGCATTCTACAAAGGCATCGGTATCGACCTCGGTGATGTTCTTAAGCGATCGGATCTTTTCGAACGGGAGAACAAGAATCCTCATGCCTCCTGCTGGGACATCGACCGCGAAGGCGACGTACGGATCCTCGCAAACGTCCGCCCCAGTCTGCGCTGGTACGTGACGATGAAGCATGAATTGGGACACGGGGCGTACTGTGTGTGTTTTCGGAAGAACCTGCCCTGGCTTCTCCGTGATGCCGCCCACACGCTCACGACCGAAGCATCGGCGATATTTTTCGAAGAAACCGCCCAGCAAGCATCACTTATGAAGCGGCTTTTTGGCTTCGGTGACGATTCGGACGATCTTCTCCGTGCAATCGAGAAAAGCTCGCAGGGACGACGGCTTATCTTCTCGCGCTGGGTGACCGTCATGACGCTCTTCGAAAAAGGCATGTATGAAAGCCCCGAACAAGATCTCCAGGAATTGTGGTGGAGCCTTGTGGAGAAATATCAGAACGTCCGCCGACCTGCCGACCGCGAACGCATGACCGAC
>JBGPES010000105.1:0-3837 GCA_041482935.1 Minisyncoccia bacterium
ATCGGGGTCGTTGGCCACCGCGCGCTTCGCTTTGGAACAGAATCGGGACGTCTTTGTGATCCCCGGCCCCATCTCGCATCCGAACTTCAAGGGCTCGAACCAATTAATCCGTCAAGGGGCGGAACTCGTGACGAAACCGGAAGAAATTCTCGAGGCATATGGAATCGCCGGAGAAAATAAAACCGTTGTTGATCTAAGCTCGGCCTCACCAGAAGAAAGGCAGGTTGTATCTGCCCTGCGGAGCACATCCCGCGCCATCGATATTGACAAAATAATAGAAATGACTACACTTGAACCCCAAGTCGTGAACCGTTTCCTCAGCTTCCTCGTGATAAAAAATATCGTCAAAGAAACCGAGGGTGGGTATACAATGAACTGAACAGCTATCGAGCCAAGAAGTTCCGAAGCTAAGAAGCAATACAAAAGTTGTCTGTGTGAATTGCTTCTCAACTTCCAAGCTTCTGAGCTTCGAAGCTTATAACAATGAAACTAGTAATCGTCGAATCGCCGACCAAGGCGAAAACAATTTCAAAATTCCTCGGGAAAGATTTCGTCGTCGAATCTTCGTACGGCCATCTTCGCGACCTTCCGAAAAGCAAAATCGGCATCGATGTGAAGCATAACTTCACGCCGACGTACGTGATTCCGAAGAAAGCCGAGGCGCAGGTCGCCGTCCTTAAAGAGCGTGCGAAAAGTGCCGAAAAAATAATTCTCGCAACCGACGAAGACCGCGAAGGAGAGGCGATCGCCTGGCACCTTGAAGAGGCGCTCGAATTGAAAAGCCGGCCGCGCGAGGAAATCGAACGCATTGTGTTTCATGAAATCACGAAAGACGCCATCCTCGAAGCGCTTAAAAATCCGCGCTCGATCGACATGCACCTCGTGGACGCCCAGCAGGCGCGCCGCGTTTTGGACCGCCTTGTCGGCTACGAACTTTCCCCTTTCCTTTGGCGAAAGATCCGCTATGGCTTATCTGCCGGGCGCGTACAAAGCGTGACTGTGCGGCTGATCGTTGAACGCGAGCGCGAAATCGAAAAATTCAACCGCGAAGAATATTGGTCAATTGAAGCGAAGCTTTCCAAAGAAAAAAACAAGCAGGATTTCTCGGCGCGGCTTTATTCGGTAAACGGGAAAACGCTGGGCAAGATGGACGTGAAAAGCGAATCGCAGGCGAAGGAATTGCTCGCGGGACTCAAAGGCGCGGCTTATGCCGTCTCCGATCTCGCGATTCGCGATATAACGCGCACTCCCGCGCCTCCGTTTACCACTTCCACGCTCCAGCAGGAAGCGGCGCGGCGCTTCGGATTTTCCGCGAAACAGACGATGGTCATCGCCCAGCGGCTCTACGAACAGGGCATCATCACCTATATGAGAACCGACAGCGTAAACCTCGCCGCCTCGGCCCTGGCTCAAGCGCGCGATGCGATCAATAATCGCTTCGGGAAAGAATACTCGCTGGCCGCGCCCCGCATATACACCACAAAATCAAAAGGCGCCCAGGAAGCTCACGAAGCGATCCGCCCCACGGATCTCGCGAAAACCGCGGAAGAGCAACACCTCCGCGACAAAGGCCAGGCAAAACTCTATGATCTCATTTCCAAACGTACGCTCGCCTGCCAAATGCAAGCGGCGCTCCTCGAACAAACGACCGCGACGATCGCGGCGGGAAATAACTATATATTCCGCGCATCGGGCCAAGTGGTGAAATTCGACGGATTCATGAAGGCCTATACGGAAGGACAAGATGAAAATACCGAAGACGAAGAAGGCACGCTTCCCCAGCTCGTCAAGGCGGAACAATTGGCATTCCACGAACTACTTCCCTTACAACACTTTACCGAACCCCCGGCGCGCTACACGGACGCGACGCTCGTCAAAGCCCTTGAAGCCGATGGCATCGGCAGACCCTCAACCTACGCGCCGACCCTGAGTACCATCCAAGACCGCGGCTATGTCGAAAAAATCGAGAAACGATACCATCCCACCGAGATCGGCATTCTGGTGAATGACCTGTTGGTGGAGCATTTCCCCGAGATCGTGGACATCAAATTTACCGCGCACGTCGAGGAAGAGCTCGATGAGATCGCCGAAGGGAAAGCGGAATGGGTTCCCGTCATAAGAGAATTCTACGGCCCGTTCAAAAAGAATCTCAAAGAAAAAGAAGCTTCGGTCGAGAAACAGGTGGAAATCTCGACAACGCCCTGCCCGCACTGCGGCAAAATGATGGTGATGAAATTCGGGAGAATGGGGAAATTCCTTGCCTGCCCCGATCCCGAAGTCAAAGTCACGCTGCCGATGCCCGAGGAAGCGGCAAAAATAAAAGAATTGCAGGAAAAAACCAAGGATGAGCGGTGCCCTTTGTGCGGTAAGATTATGAGCGTCCGCCGCGGCAGATTCGGATTCTTTTTGGGTTGCAGCGATTATCCGAAGTGCAAAGGAATTTCCAAGATCTGGAACAAAACGGGCTTCAAATGCCCGAATTGCAAGATCGGAGATGTCGTCGAGAAAAAATCGCGCGGCCGGGGAAAACCTTTCTTCGCCTGCACGAAATATCCGGATTGCACGTTCCTTATGAACAACAAACCAGAAAGTGAGGTGGATCTGCAGGCGGCGCTTACCGCGTGGCAAAAGAAAGAGGAGGACAAGAAGAATGGCGTTGTCCCGGAGAAAAAACTGACTCAGAAGAAGCGAACTTCTTCTGAGTCATCCCCGCGAAAGCGGGGATCCGGGGTTGAAACGGAGACAAAAAAGGCCGCCTCTGAAGAAGTAGCGAAATAAATAGAGGCACTGCGAAAGGCAGGCCTCTATGGAATTTAAGCTCTTACGGTTCTCGAATGTCGCTCGTGGATCCAGTTTTCCACCTTCCAGCGAGGATCATGTATTACATCAATAATCCACCTAAAATTGGGCTTGAATAGCACATAAAGAGTGCTGCTATCGGGATGGTAGTCCACTACTTCGACGATTGCCTCCGCCGGGGAAAGTCCATAATCACGTTGACCGCTATACAGAGAACGCGAGAGCGAAAACACCATGCCCGGAATGGGTACGAAAGGCAATTCTACTTCTTGGGTTGCGTGAAATTTGCGCCCCGCCTCGATATTTTCAATCCACAAAATCGCTTTCATTTTTATCCCCTCAAGAAATTTCTGACTAAACCATATCATACGGTAAGAAATAAATCGATACAGCCGGTAGCAAAAAAAGCCGCTCCGATATAGATCGGGGCGGCATACATTTTAGTAATCCGTCGTATAGGTGAGATGGTGATTCAGCCCTTTTTGCCCGCGGACCCTCTGCCATCGATAGTAATCGAGATGACCAATGTGGATCGGATCAAGGCCGCGATCACCGCGCACTTCATTGATCAACCGCAATTCTTCGGCATGGGCAAGCACGAACGCCAGCCTGATCTCGATTTCCGGATGGCTGTGCCACGGAAGTTCGAGGGCGTTTGCGATATGCTTCGTGAGGGTTTTGTTATAGACGAGAACGCCGTCCCCAACATAGCTCTTCGGCAATTGATAATCGGCAATGGGACCAATCTGTTCCGCGTCCCGGAGCGGGTGAAGCGCGCCATCCGACGCGACCGCCCGGTCATGGTACATTAGAGCAAAAAGCTGGGCGCGCTTCAGTAAATAGAATGTTTTCCCGCCGGGCGGAAAAAAATGATTGTCGTCTTTAAACCAGTCCTGCCCGAATGCCTTCGGAAACCCTTTCATGATAAGTTCGACGATCCCCGGCTTTTCTTCCGTGCCGAACGCACAATGATTTGCCTCTTCGATGAGGTTCATCACATCGCCCCGAAACCGGCTTGTGAGCACGTCGCACGCTTCG
>JBGPES010000106.1:0-3811 GCA_041482935.1 Minisyncoccia bacterium
ATCTGAATCAGGTTGTGAATTTAAAAAACGTTTTTGATCTTGAAATTTCGGAAGTAGAGAATATGGGCGAGAATCTTTTACTCACGGGTCGTATGCCGCTTGCCGAGCTCATCCGCGATTTCGACGACCGCATCAAATCCGCCTCGGCGGGCTACGCGTCTTTCAGTTATGAGCTCGACGGCGACGCGGAAGCGGACGTGGAGAAGCTCGAAATTCTCGCGGTCGGCGAGACGGTGCCGGCCTTGACGCGCATCGTTCCCAAGAAAGATATTGAGCGTGAGGGCCGCGCGACGGTTGAGCGGTTGAAAGAGCTTTTGCCGCAGGAGCAGTTTTCGCAGGCGCTCCAAGCCCGGGCTTTGGGACGCATCATTGCCCGCGAGACGATCCCGGCCATGAAAAAAGCGCTCGGCGATTTCGGCAAGAACGGCGGCGACCGCACGCGCAAGATGAAGCTTTGGAAAAAACAGGCGCGCGGCAAAGAGCGCCTGCAAAGCACGGCAAGGGTAAATTTATCACCAGAGATATTTAGAGAGATACTAAAGAAGTAGCTCGTAAGCTCTTATAAGCCAGGCTTCGCTCGTAAGCCACTCAATAAAAAGTATTCTGTCATCCTGAGCTTCGCGAAGGATCTCCTACTTCTTCGTCCCGGCCCGGCCTTCGCCGGAGTAAACTTCGGTCGGGATTCCGTTCAAAAAGCTTTTAAGCTCGATAATTCTAACTCTTTAGCTACGCGACTCAGTCATAACGAGTCATCCCCGCGGAGGCGGGGATCTATGCCTTCAAGTCGAAGAGATTGACTTGATCGTTAACTTTTGCTATTATGCTTCCTAGCACCTTTTTCTTAGGAGGAGAAAGATGTCTCAGCGAATTTTCAATTTCTTGGGAACCACTTTTGCTTCGATTACGATGTTTTCTTTGTTTTTCTTGGCGATGATTGGGATGGGAGGCCGTCCAGGAGGGCAGTTTGCCCATGTTCTCACCATCGTCTTTGTCGCATCAGCTATGGTCACTCTCTATGTTTTGCCCTGGATTCCCATCAAGGTGTCAGCAGAGGAGATCTAAATTCCTCCCCGGCTCGGTGGTTTCTTACTACCGGGCTTTTTTATTTGCGCAGAGGTTTATTGTCCGCTATCCTAAGGGGGATGAAACTTGCCGCGGTCATTGTGCTATCTATTATCGTCGTAGTGCTCGCCGCGCAGATTTATGCGTTTTGGGGGAAAGACAGAAAAGCTGCCGGAGATTTTAACAGTTTCAAGGCCCAGCTTGATGCGGCGAAAGCCGATGAAGCAAAATCGCAGGCGGACCTCAACTATTATCTGAATCCCGCTAATTTGGAAAAAGAACTCCGCGCCCGTTTCAATTACAGGGCACCGGACGAAAAACTTCTTATTCTCGTGCCGCGGAACGCATCATCGGTTGCTTCTTCGACCTCCGGGAATCGATAACATGTCGGACTACAAATATTACATTATATTCGTTTCAATGATGGCCACGGGGCTTGCCGTGGCATTCTGCATCACCCAGGGATATTACCCGATCGCCCTCGTGGGCGGCGATTTTGTAAGCGCGAGAAGTTTCTCCGAAGAGTATCGCGCTACGGACACCTATTATCAGAATTTCATGAAAACGTATCAGGCGGCGTTAAAAGACAATACCATGCTTCCTGCGTCGGAGCTTGAGGCGGACGCGCTCGACAATCTCATAGAAAAAGATTTGATCAAAGATGGAGCCGAACGAGAAGCCGGAACCGATTTGAACATGCTTGTTCAAAGTAAATTGAGCGGATATTCGAATGACGCGGATCTGGTCAAGGCGGGGTTGGCGTTGTACGGACTGGATCGGCGGGCCTTTTGGAACAAAATACTCGTGCCGCAGGCGACGCGGGAAATTTTACAGGGCAGACTTTTCCTTAAAGGGCAGAACATCGATGACTGGCTCGTTTCCGCGAAAAAATCCGCGCATGTGCTGATTTTTTCTCCGAATTTCAGCTGGGATGGGGAAAAAGTGAGCGCCAAATGAATGTGCCGCCGCCGTACGGCGGCGGCACATTCATCCCCGTCCCCGCTTTCGCGGGGATAAACTCCAGCGGGGATCCGCCTCGGATGTTTTCAAGAGGCAATTCTTGTAGGAAAAAAATAAAAACCTCGGATTTATACCGAGGTTTTTCCCGTGAGAGGGATAAGGTGGTGCTTACGGCAGCCGAATCGCGTTGCCCAGGCATTCATTTCAAGCTTCCAAAGGTCGTTCTTCGTAAAACGATATTCGGCGTCGCAGAGAGCAATGGTTTCATCGAAACCGGGGAGGAAAAGATCATCGTCAGGGTTGATAGAGTATAGTATGCCCTGATCAAGAAGTTCTCTGATCTTGAGGTAGCTGGCATCGGGAATGTAGCGGAGCGCAAGATTCGAACCGGGACAGCCCTCTATTCCCGTTCCACGGTCTTTTACAATCTGCATGAGATCTTTGCTGTAGGCGAGGGGAATGGCATGGCCTATTCGGTCGGCGTGGAGATCCATGATCGCCGAGAGCATGTTTTGGAGAAGTTCCCCGCGATCCGTTTCGGCGTTGTGCCGGATCTTTTTGATCGAATCGGTTGCTTCGGGCGCGCGGTCTTTGACCCACTCGCCGGCATGGATTGTGATCGGAAATCCAAGTTTTTTGGCGAGATCGAACGCGGGAATGTGCTTTTGCGGAGGATCTTGCGGTTCGCCGCAAGCAAGGCCGACGCCGACGACGTACTTACGATCGCATTCTGCGAAGATCTTTATAAGTCGCACGCCCTCTTCGGGCGATATCTCGCGTCCGATAGCGGCGACAAGATTCGCTTCAATGCTATACCCACTTTTTTCCGCCGCTTTTTCGCCGGCTTTGATGCCCTTGATCAGCGCTTTGATAACTTCCTTTTCGGTAAGTCCGCCGAACGTATGGTATTGTGGCGCGATCGTGGCTTCGCAATAACGGAAACCCTGGCGCGCCCGGATCATCGTGTAGGCCTTGGCGGCGAGCCGGAGCGTTTCTTCCGATTGCATCACGCCCGTGGTGTTTGAAAATCTATCGGGAATCGAGACCTCCGGGTCAAGAAAAAGTTTTTTTATTTCCTCTGCTTCTCTGTCAGCCCACTCATTTTTTCCGAAAGGATATTCTTTGCCGCTCAGGCGGAATAGTTCCGGTAAAACCATGAATAAGGCGAACGATCCGTCGAGGTGATCGTGGAGCAACGGCGGTCTGGATAGTTTTGTGTTTTCGGGCATGGGGTAGTTTCCTTTAGTATAACGCTGGAATATGCCGTGACCATTATGGGGCGAAAGAGCGCAATCTGTCAATAAAGAGACCAACAATAATCGGCCAATTTTTCCACAATATCCAGTGCTGTGCTAGAATAATTTATGGAGATCATATATGTTCCAAAATCGCAACGACATCATAGAAAATAAAGATGCCGCTCTCCGCAATAATGCGGCCAGCCTCACTCCCGAAGAAAAATCCGCCATCAGGGAGTTTTTTATTGAAAAGGGTTTGCCGCTTGATCGCGCGGTCGCCTTTAGCGACGTAACACTCCCCGAAAATTATTCGGATATCCGTTCGCGTTCGGAAATTTACGATTTTCATGCGAATCTTACGCACTCGCTTTCGTTTGCCATCCCGATCGTGAGCGCGAATATGGAATCGGTCACGGGGCTTGATCTTGCGGTCGCGATCGAGCGCGAGGGGGGATTGGCATTCCCGCCGCAAACTTTGCCGCTTCCCGAGCGTCTGGAACTCATCGAGAAAATCGGCCGTACGGATTCGGCCCTGATCGACGAGCCATTCG
>JBGPES010000107.1:0-3780 GCA_041482935.1 Minisyncoccia bacterium
ATTATTTCTTGCCTTTCAGTTTAATGACTTCAATGAGACCGCCGCGCGCTCCGGGAACGGCGCCCTTGATGAATAAAAGGTTTTTTTCTTTATCGACTCCCACTATTTGCAAATTTTTTAAAGTCACGCGATCCGTGCCCATGTGCCCCGCCATACGCCTTCCGGGGACGACGCGCTGGAATGCGGTCGAGCCGATCGAACCCGGCGCGCGGTAGCGATTTTTTTGTCCGTGCGTTTTCGGGCCTCCGTGGAAACCGTGGCGCTTTACGACGCCCTGGAATCCGCGGCCTTTCGTAACGCCCGTCACGCGGACCATGTCTCCTTCTTTAAAGGCGTCAACGGCAACCTCGTCCCCCGCTTTAAACTGCGCCGGATCGAGTTCCGTGGCCGGCCTCTTTCTGAATTCCATTTTCTTTTTTCCGAGCGAAACCTGCACCGCTTCATAGCCGTCTTTTTCCACCGTGCGAATCACGTGCACTTTATTCGGCTGCGCTTCGAGAACGGTAACAGGAACGACTGCGTCGTTCTTCCAGATCTGCGTCATTTTTAATTTTTTTCCGAGGATAAACATTGATTAACAAAAACCGCCAAGGTCCAGCCCCGGCGGAAATCCCGAGCTAATCCTTATGCGACGCTATGTTGTTTTGATGGTGTCCATTCCCCTTAAAGAATGCGCTGGGCTAAACCGGATGGTTCGCCTAGCTAAGAAACATGATAGCAAATTAAGCTAAAAACTGTCAACAGGCGCTCCAACCCCCTTCCGGGAACCGGTGTCAATCCGCTTCCGGCGAACGGATTGCGCCTGCATCCCTGCCTGCCGGCAGGCAGGTCGGCTCTTGAAAACTTTCTCTTTCGCAAAAGACCAAGCTTTTCGAGCCTCCGATAACTTCCCGGAGGAGGGTTCTCGCTTCTCTCGGTTTCAATGTCTTTTTGCAGGGCAAAACAATCTACTACTTGAAAGCAATATTATTCCACTGGCTCAGGCCTCAGATCCGGACGTCCGCGGAAATAAAGATGCAGTATTACCCAAAGCATGGTGAATCCGGCCATGTATCCCCCGAGAACGTCGGTCGCCCAGTGCACCCCGAGGTACATGCGAGAAAGCGAAATGCCGAAGACCAGTCCGCAAAAAAGTATGGTGATCAGGGTCCACAACCATCCCGGAGGTTTCCAGAGCGAAAGCATGACGACGTAAACGAAACCGAAGAAGACGACGTAGTGGACAACGTGCCCGCTCGGAAAACTGGGGTCATTCAATTTCTGGAGAACGTTGACGAAACTCTGCGTCGGCCGCGGCCGCGCGATAACCAATTTCGCGGCGGAATTCGCGGCGTCGGCGAGAAATGCCGTAAGCGTGAAAAACGCCTCGCGCCGATACGAAAGAAAAAAGAAGATGAGCGATGCGGAAATGATGCAGAGGGACGCCACCCAGGGTATGCCGAAAAAACTTATAAAGGCCATGAAGGGCGCGAGCGCCGGCGAACCCTCCTGAATTTCCTGCGAGATCGCCACGTCGGTCTTCGAGACCGGAAAAATGTGCACGACAGCGGCCAATACGAGAAATAAAATCGTGCTCGCAAAAGCGACCCGGCGCGCGCTCTTTCGGATAAAATTCCCGTGCAGGGAAAAATCGATCTCTTTTAATTTATTTAAGTAACGCATTGCCGAATATCCAAATGCCGATGACGGCCGCCGTTATGGAGTAGATCAACACCGCGGCGGCGAGCATTTCTTTTATCCGCGCCACTTCCGGGCTTGGTTCTTTGGTCACGAAGTTCAGCATTCTCTCGCAGGCGGAATTCATCGCTTCCGCGGCAAGAACGAACGCCACGAGGAGCAGAACGACGATCTTGTCGTTCCGCGGAAGGCTGAGCGCCAAGGAAAGCGCGATGGCGAGAACGCCGATCAGGATCTGAATGACGAAGTTGCGTTCGCGCAGTTGGTGCTTCAGACCCTTAAAAGCGCTCCAGAAACTGTGAATAAGTGATTGTTTGTACATGACAATGTGGCTCGGAAACGGACGTTAATATGATTGTATTCTCCCAAAAAATCCGCGTCAAATAAAAACGGCGTCGGCTCCAACGATACCCGACACTATTTTTCGTCAAACTGTTCTATTGATTCTGGGCGGCGCTGATCTCCGCGTTCGATACGCATTTTCCAAACGGGTCGGAAGCATCGGTCGGTGCCCAGCCCCCTCCCATCGTGTTTCTCACATAGGTGCTTCCATTGGGACATCCCGAAGCGGGCGGCGTAAAGATCGGCTGGACATAATGGACTACGACAAAGGCGAGTCCGGCCAGAACAATGAGGAGAAATAACAATTTCATGTCAGAGATGCATTCAGTATAGCAAAAACAATCTGACTAAAAACGGTGCCGTACCTGACGCCGACTCTCTTCGTACGATACCATTTCTTCATGCGTTTTGACTTGACAAGCTTTCACAAAGGACTATAATGGAACTTAAGGATGAGATCCGTAGCAAAACTACAGGAACTTCATGTGTCGTAAAGAGCCCCGCTATAGCGGGGCTCTTTATTTTTTCTTTATCTTTACTCTATCCCCCGTCATTATGATGATCGCGCGTGGATCTGGGCCTGTAGTTTATGTAGTAAAATCTCATCTTCGACACATGAAGAAGCGGGTGCAAGTCCCGCCGGGTCCACGCAACAACCCCGCCCTGAGGCGGGGTTGTTGGATCAATCGTACCTGGCGCCGGCTTCTTTATTCTTCCGTGAGCATTTTTTTTATGCCGTCGCGCAAGCCCGTCTCGTTTGCGGCATGCTTATGCAAGCCCGTTGCATGTTGATACGCGACCTCCGCCACAACATCTTTGTCGGACCCCGAAATCTTCAGATCGCAGTGGCTCTCGCTCGGGAACTTACTGCAATCGGCAACCCATTTTTTCGCCATTGTTTTAATATTTGTTTGTGTGAATAATTGTATCGACCGTGTGTTTATTTTAGCATATGCGCCGCCCTATTTCTTCTTTCGACTCCCCGGCCAGCATACCGGACACGGACCGCTGCCGCGATACGCGCAAATTTCGTTTGGCGCACGAAGCGAGGATGAAGGCATATCTTGTGATATGCCAAGTCCGAAGCGACAAAGCGCCGGACGAAATTGGCCGTATCCTAAAGGGTTTTTGCTCTTTTCCCACTCCGCTGCGTTACGCCTCGGTCAGAGTGCCACAGGGGCACACCTTCCTCGACAAGCTTTGCGGAGTGGAGAAAAGATCTGAAAACGCGGCTTGAAGCATACTTTTGAGATGGGTTCTGGTCTTCCAGCTTTTGCTCGGTTTTTTGGTGGGCATGAGTTAAGCGAAAAGGGTACCCGACACTGATTCACTGCTATTTTCTCCTCACAACCCGGACCCTTATTTTTAACGCGAGGCGGATATGGCAAACCGTTTTCGATTTTCACCCAAAAAAACCGAGAATCGTTCCAATTTCTTGGGAACCGCTTTTGAATAGTTCAGGACCTCAATGCCGATGAGTCCGCCCTTTTTATCCACGTCGATCAAAAAAGCATCTCTGGCGATGGTCTTATGCACCTTGCCCTTCTTGATCTTTATGTAGAGGGCGTCTACCGCTGTATCTAATTTTATTTCCATCGCTCCGGTCCGGGAGCGTGGATCCCCGCCTGCGCGGGGATGACAAGAGAGGGTGCGGCCAAACAAAAAATCGCTCAACCGAGCGATTTTTTGTTTTTCCTATACCATCTTGATCTCTATATCCACACCCGCCGGTAAATTCAGATTCGCTTTGAAAGTAACGTC
>JBGPES010000108.1:0-3754 GCA_041482935.1 Minisyncoccia bacterium
CCCCCGGCCTTTCGCGCCGCGCAACAGCCGTTTGAATCCCGGCCGTTTGAATAACGATTGCGCCGAGCCGTTGTCGATATATATGCCCGCCAGGCCGTCGTCGTTCTCACGGACCATCGTGATCAAGGAATTTATCTGCTCACCGATGTTCTTGTCGTGCCTTACGGCCAACCAAGCGTAAATTGCCGCTTTTGTTCTGAGTTCATTTTTCATGTCAGGCGATAATTAATTTCGGTCCGTCGGGATTGCCTCTCGCGACGATCGCGACCCCATCGACATGGAGCTGCTCGTACGCCGTCTGCATTTTCTCCGGATCCCGGCTGATACGTTCGAGATCGCGGACGTAAAGTTTCGCAAACTTGCCGCCCTTCGCATCTCCTAAGAGCCGTTGGAATTCCGGTCGTTCGATGGTCAACCCCGACACGCCGTTGTCGGCGTAGACGCCGACCAAACTTTCCTCGTTGCGGTCGATCATCCGGAGCATCGCATTGATCTGGTGGATGATTTCTTTGTCGTCCGCCCTCGCCGACCGCACATAAATTGCCGCTTTGATTCTTGGTTTGTATTTCATGGTTTGTTGTTATATTTTTATCGATTCTTTTTCTCATCCCGGGGTATCGACCTTTGTTTTTTACCCATTACCTAATGGATGACGCAACGGTGGGTGGTGTCCAGACCCATGCTACAAGGCGACGAAAGCCCGAAAGAGTCCAGTTGATAACCACCCCTTCGCAACCTTTCCGATCTGAGTTAGGGTTCAATGGATGCCAAAGCCCGCCAGCGACCAATTTCAAGAACGAGTAAAAAATATTTTCGCCGTGATTTTCGGCTATCATTTCGGGCGCAAACCCGTCTTCTCCGAAAGACAGACTCCCTTCGGCAGTTACGCGAGCATGAAATTCCGTAGTGCTTCCGGTTCGCCGCTCGCCCTACTATTAAAGGAAGGCCTCGTTGCCGAGCCAACCGCGTTTGAGATTTTGACGAAGAATCGGTTTAATAAAAAAGTTGATGATCTTGATCTTGAGTCGGTCATCCATGGCATCCGGCAGGAGAAAAATACGCTTTTCATCCTTGCAAGCGACGGCGAATTTGAACGGGATGATTTTGACCGCCTGTTCCGGGTTTTCTCCCGCCACTTGGTCACCATCCTGCCGCTTGGAAAGCAGGAAATCGCCCGGTTGGAACAGTATATAAAGAGGGGCAACATCAATGCGTGCCTGATCATCCTTTTGGGGCTGGCGAACCGGGTCACAACTGATCCCTGGGATGACAAAATGATGGAGCGGCACAGCGGGTACTTCGCCAACCGGAAGGAGTGGCAAGACAAGGCGACTGCCGCCCGGTTGGAGGGGATGGCCAAGCTTGATAGCCCGCAACTCCGCACGCTCGTTAAAAAATTGCTGTTTCTCATCTCTTTCGAGAAGTCCGGCAACGAGATTTCCAAGGCCTGCGAGGGCGTGAAAATTTCCCGAAAAACCTTTTACCTTTGGTGTGAAAAAGACGCCATCTTCCGCAAATTGATGGGCGCTAATGTAAATGATCCCTGAGACATATGGAACACGCCCGTGTCTCGCGGTTGCCCCTTGTATTTCCTACCTTTTTTCCAAATGAGACAGGCAAATGGGACACGCGTTTTCCCGTGTTCCATTTTGTTTTCGCCTTGTTATACATAGCGTAAACGGCGAGACTGCCCGAAACTACACATGAGACAGGCCCTACAGTGTCCCATTCTGTAGAATTTCCATATTAGGAAACGGCTGCTGAAGTGGTAAACTAAGGTTAGTATCGCCCTAAAGGATCGCGGTCGCTGCCGGAAGTGAAATTCGCCCTTTTGGCTTCCTACGGCATGCGCGTCAAGACCCGATCTTTTTGTCGATGAAAATCCACGAAAGCTGCCACGGGTGCTTGAAAGTCCGCCACGGGCGCAGACTACGGCTGCCATGCCGAGATAGAAGGGGGACGGAGCAGGTGTCGACCATGCCTTTCTTCAAGCACGATATTATAATGGAACACAGGGACAGTTTATTTCGGAGGATCCGGTGTTTTTGGGGAATCCCGCGAAACAAGTTCTTTCCGATCCGCAATCGCTCAATAGCTATTCGTATGCGGACGATAATCCGATTGTGAAGAGCGATCCGACGGGATTAAAAGTGGAATTGGAGAGTAGACCGGTTTTTGGCTCCAACGGTTATTATCTCGGTGCGCACACTTTTTTCTTGATCTCACCAGATAATCCACAGCAGATCAGTATCCCCGGCGTGCCAGCTGGAGCAACAACTTTTTCGTTCAGCGCATTTCCTAGTGGTCGGGGCGGTCCAACTGATTACCTCGTCAAAAATGTCGGGCTTCCTAATTCAAATAACGGGGATAAAGATGCGAAAAGCAATGCGGTGATAATAACCAAAACTACCATAACAGCTCCAAACGGGGAAAGTGATACACAATTTATAAATAATCTTGGAGCACAGTTTAACGCAATAAATTTGAATGGTATGAGATATATGGGCACGGGCAACATTCCTGGCTTATACAACGCCAATTCAAACAACTTCGCCTACACTCTTGGAGTAAAAAGCGGTGTCCAAAGTCAGATGCGTGCCTTTAATCCCAACCCCGGCAATATAGCCTTTGGGGGCGCGCCCGGTTATGGAGCTCTATTACCAACTACTAGTCTATACCGACAAATCAGTGCCACTTTAACCTCTATTTCGAACGCGCTTGCGAGTATAGCAAGTAAATTATAATAAATAATATGAAGAATTTCTTCTTTGGAGTTTTGCTGGGATTCGTAATTGAGCTGGTGATTGGTTTTGGAATATATAATCTAATTGCACATTTTTCTCGCACTTACATTGACTCAGCGCCCTTTCTCGCCGAATATCCGATCATCGCGTCTGTGTTAATTGGAGTCTATATATTTTGGGCAAAAAAATCATATAAAATTACTCTCGGTATTTTCACAGGAATCATTCTATCTATTGTCGTATTGTCCTTTTCGCTAGCCGGGGCTTAAATTGAGTATGAAAAAAGGATCAATAAATAAAAAGTCGTTAACTAACAAAAAATAAATCCATGAAACAAAGTTCATTGCATATCGGCATCATAGGAGGAGCACTGATTGCAGCCCTGCTCGGTTTATCGCTTATTCATTTTTCTTTCGCCCAAACAGTTGATTCATCCTCGTCGCCGACATCCACGCTTCTGTCGGATTCAACTATTTATCTGCCCGCATCATCCTCGTCCAGCTCAACGCCGCCTTCGGATTCTTCAACCCCGGCTTCCACATCTTCAGACGAAACGCCTTCTTCGACGCCGACTGATATGCAACCCCCTCCATTAGACATTTCCACTGACTCATTGGTGACGATGGTTGCGCAATCAGACACTTCGACGTCGGATTTAACCTCAATCACAACCTCAACGCAATTTGGCGGCCCCACTAATACGTCTTCGACTATAATCCCACCACCTCCACCCGCTCCGCCCCCACCGCCATCTCCGACAAATTATCCAACGTGCGATCAAACCGTTAAAAATGTTCCGACAGATTATCCGAGTATCCAGGCCGCGATCGACGCCGCTAGCATCGGGGATACCATTAAGGTTGCGGCGGGTACGTATAACGAAAACCTAAATCTGAAGAGCGGCATTTGCCTCGAGGGTGCGGGAGTCGATCAAACGATCATTTCGAAGAACGGCGCCTCCGGAATAGCCGGCGATGGCGTTTCCTATGTGATCGTGAAAAATCTCACCG
>JBGPES010000109.1:0-3713 GCA_041482935.1 Minisyncoccia bacterium
CGGAGGGGCGGTCGCCGCCGTGAATTATGCGCGGACTCCCGAGGGGAAGGCGGTGGTTGACGATGCGAAGATCAAATTCCCCGTGTTGAAAAAAGTATTCATTCCCGTCATCATAACCCGCTTTGCAAATGCCGCTGCGCTTCTGATCCACGGCGGTATTCCCATCGCGCAGGCGCTCGAGGTGATCAGCCACATGGTGGGGAATATATTGTATCGCGACGTGATTCACGAAATCGCGGAAAATGTGCGCGAGGGAGGTCTCCTCTCGCAGAGTATCGAGCAGCACCCCGAACTTTTTCCCTCCCTTGTCCCTCAGATGATCTCGGTCGGAGAAACGACGGGTAAGATCGAGCAGATATTCCAAAGGATCGCGACAATGTATAGCCGGGAGGCCGATGAAATGGTCAATAACCTTGTGGACCTTATTCAGCCGATCATGATGATCGTGATGGGGGTCATGGTGGGGCTTTTATTCGCTTCCATATTGGTTCCGATGTACAACCTGACATCGAGCATCCACTAATCGTGAATCATAAAGCGTGCAACATAAGCGTAAATTCAACGAGAGAGCCGAAATCCCTCGTAAACGCTTCATGCTTCACGATTTACGCTTTACGAACGGCCTGTGGATAAGAGGTTTCTTTGTCAGGCATCCGTATTTGCTATACTAATTAGGTAATGGTTTTCTTAAAAAAAGAGAAAGCCAGGAAAAGGTCGAGTAACGAACGATAAATCACAATGAAAAATAACAAAAAAGGCTTCACTTTGATCGAAATCTTGGTAGTGGTTGCGATCATCGCTATCCTTTCTTCGGTAGTACTCATCGGATTGGGCCCGACTCGAAGAGCCGGCCGTGATGCTCGACGCGTTGCCGACCTCCGGCAGATACAGAACGCATTGGAGCTCTACTTCAATAAATGCGGCTATTATCCTGGCGGTGTAGCAAACCCGGCCTGTGGAGCTGCTGGCGGCGGCGATACGTATGCCACCATGGTAACTGCTTTGATCGGTACGCCGACGCTCGGTATTGCGAATGTCCCGAACGATCCGAACGTTGGTGGGACCTATTTCTTCGCAGATCCGGCGCCCGGCACGACCTACGTGCTTGGAGCGACTATGGAGGATACCAACAACCCCGTTTTGACTCAGGACATCGATGGTACTGTGTTGGGCGTAGCTTGCGCCGATCCGGTGTATTGCGTGCAGCTTTAAAAATTATCGAAAGATAATCTCTAAGCGCAAAACCGGCGAATCATTCGCCGGTTTTGTTTTTCCCGGATTTGGGGCTTTGGCGTTCACGCGCTAGAATAAATAAACCATGACGGCTTTTTGGCTTTTCGTTTTCGGGACGGCGATCGGGAGCTTCTTGAACGTAGTTGCGCTCCGTTATGATCCCGACAAATTCTTATTTTCGCCGGAGGTTATCGGGGGCAGGTCGCATTGCCCGCAATGCAAGAAAACGCTTCGGTGGTTCGAGCTCATTCCTCTCGTAAGCTTTATCCTCCAGCGAAGGCGCTGCCGCAATTGCGGCATGAAGATCAGTTTCCGTTATCCGGCCGTGGAGGTCGTGAGCGGCCTTATTTTTGTTCTGGTGCCCATGCGGCTCGCGGCGTTTTATTTACTCCCCGCTTCGCTGTATTTTTATACGTTCGCGGCGTTATGGGTTTTTGTTTTTGAGCTATTGCTGCTCATGTCGCTCATCGATCTCCGGCTTTCGATCATCCCTGATGAAATAAACGTAGGCCTCATAGCGCTCGGCATCGGTGTTACGTTGCTTACCCGCCCCGGCCTTTCTTTGGCCTACGGATCATTCCTCAAGGGGTATGCCCTGCTTTTTTATTTTCCAAACAGCGTGCTCGCGAACCGGCTTCTCGGCGCTCTATTCGGTTTATTGTTTTTCGGAGCCATCATCGTCGCCACTCGGGGCAAGGGGATGGGGATGGGGGATGTGAAACTTTCCGTGCCCTTGGGCATTCTTTTTGGATGGCCGGACATTATTATTCTCGTAGGGCTGAGCTTCGTTACCGGTTCATTCTTCGGGATATATCAGATCTTCTTTAAAGAAAAACATTTGAAAAGTGCGCTGCCGTTCGGCCCGTTCCTTGCGCTCGGTTCCGCGATCCTTTTTTTCTTCGGCTACGAAATCGTACATTCCTATTTCCAATTATTTACGCTGTAAATCGTGAAGCGTGAAGCGTATGGCCTAAAACGTTGTATAATAAATGCAAATGCTTCCTCAAAAACAAACGCTTCATGCTTCACGTTCCACGTTTCGCGGGCGCGGGGGCTTTACCCTCATCGAGACGCTCATTGTAATCGCGATCACCACCATGCTTTCGGGGTTCGCCATCACGTATAGCAGGATGAGCGCGCGCCAGGTAGCGCTTTTTATTGAAGAGCAAAAGATCGCCGGCCTGATTCTCCGCGCGAAAGAGCTTGCGATCACGGCATACATCCAGCCGACGGCATCATGCGGTTACGGGGTAAGGATCGATTATGTACGAAGCCAGTATTATATATATTCGTATGCGCCGCCCGGCGCTCCGGGTTGCAGTACCGTCGCCTCAAACGGCATTTCGCCCGGACAAGCCAATTTCTTTTCCGACATGAATACGCTGAATTCGAACCTTGCTTTCCCCGCCGTGCTTCCCACCGACGCCATCACCTACGTGCTCTTTCTTCCGCCCAATCCCACGACGGTGCTCAAGACGAACAACGGCGCCGCGTCGAGCTCGGTGCCGGGGAAGGTCTATTTGCAGACATCCGACGGTTCGGGGAAGGTTTTCATAACGGTAAATCTTGCCGGGCAGGTGGATTTTTAGCTAGCGAGTAGAAAGTAGGGAGTAGGCAGTAGCGGTGAATAATATTTTAAAATAAAATTCAAATATGGGAAAACAAAACGGAGGTGGGCCGCTACTCGCTACTCGCTACTCGCTACTCGCTTATTTCTCGCGCCGGGGCCAGGTCATGATTGAAGCGATTGTCGCTTCGAGCGTTCTCGTCGTCGGTTTCCTGGGAATGTTCTCCCTCCTTTCGCGCTCTTTCTTCCTGAATCGTGTCGTGACCGATAATTATCGGGGAGCCAATCTCGCTTCGGAAGGTATCGAGATCGTCAAAAATATGTTGGATCATAACGCCGTTGCGTCGATACTTCCTTGGAATGCCGGTTTTTTGAACGGGCAATACGAGGCTGATTATGGGAGCCTTGCGCTCAGTCCGTATTCCGGGCAATTCCTTTTATATAATCCGGCAACCGGCTTGTATGGCTACGCGGTGGGCGGTTCGGCGACCACCTTCGTCCGGAAGATCACGATCACGTTCGTGGGCCAGGACGAGATGATCGTGGATTCGAACGTGATATGGTCCACCGGCGCGGTTCAGTCGAACATGACCGTCGAAGACGAATTTTTCAATTGGAGACCGTAAATTCACTAACGACAAACGACTAATGACATACGACTTAGATAAAAAAATGAAAAAAATAAAGATTGCAAATCGCATGGTTTTTAGTCGTAAGTCGTCAGTCGTAAGTTCCGCCGCTTCGCGGCGGGGTTTTACCATGGTCGAGATGCTTGTCGCCATCGGGATCTTTTCGGTGGTATTGAGCATCGCCGTGGGCGGTTTTGTGAGTCTCCTGCGCAGCCAGCGTCGGGCCGCGTCTCTTGTCGCGGTGGACAATAATTTGAGTTTGGCGCTCGAGCAGATCGCAAGAG
>JBGPES010000110.1:0-3712 GCA_041482935.1 Minisyncoccia bacterium
CTTTTTTATAAAATTCGACGATGCCGTACAACGCTCCGTGATCTGTGAGCGCGACAGAGTCCATCCCCAATTCTTTCACTTGATTCACAAGCTGGTCGATCTTCGTGAGTCCATCGAGCAGGGAATAGTGGGAGTGGGTGTGGAGATGGACGAATTTGGACATAAAAATATTCTAAAGAACTCGTCTTGAAAATAGACGCATGGATATCGCGAGGGATTTTCGAGATGCAAAGCGCGAATCTTGACGACGTAGTACCCCGGGGTACTTCTTGGAGAGATTCACGCTTTGCAGCCAAAAATAGCCACGATAACCTTGCGAGCTATTTTTAAGATGGGTTCTAAAAATGCTGCGAAATCCCATGTCGAAAGCTTTGCAATGGACGTTTCACGCGCACGACAAGATGCGTTATTATCGGCTTTCCGAATCGCGCGTGCGGCGCGTGCTCCATTCGCCGAAGCGCGTGGAAGAAGGCGTGGCGCCGAGGACGTTGGCCATGATGCAGCCCTCATCCATCAAAACCGCGGGAGGCAGACTTGGTTCTACGCAAACGGAAACCTGGACCCAGGAAATATGGGTAATGGTGCAGGATAAAAAGGGTGTGCGGAAAGTGATTAGCGCGTGGCGTTATCCGGGAAAGAGCAAGCCCCGAAGCGAAGCGACCGTGGATTTCATCCAGAGCGCATATAAGGAATATGGCACTTCACGCCACGGTTAGTTTTCATGAAAAAATGGATCGTATCGTTTATAATAATTGGGATATGTATTGCAGCCTTCGGTTTTTTTCATCATTGCTTCAAAACGAAACGGATCAAATCAAAATGACGCGAAAGAATATCGGTTCACAACGACTTCCATGATCATTACCAGCCCATCATTCAAAGACGGAGAATTCATCCCTCGAAAATTTACCTGTGATGAGGGCGATATCAACCCGGAATTGCAGATCCAGAACGTGCCCGAGGGAACGAAGAGCTTGGCTTTGATTTTGGACGATCCCAATGCGCCCGTAGCCGGGGGATTTACGCATTGGACCGTCTGGAATATCGATCCCAAGACTATATTGATTAAAGAGGAGAGCACGCCGCCGGGGAGCGTCGAAGGCGCAAACGGAGCGGGGCAGGTCGGCTATACCGGTCCCTGTCCGCCTTCGGGCGCGCATCATTACCACTTCAAACTTTTCGCGCTCAATGCTATGCTGGACATAAAGGAAGGCGCAGGCGTAAAGGAGCTTGCCGGGGAGATTAATAGGCATCTTCTTGCGCAAACCGAACTTATCGGATTATATAAACGATAAAATATATGGCTACAAACCCCGAACGGCTTCCAGAAAAAATAACTTTGTTCGTCGTGAATCCCGATGCAGAAAAAAGCAGGGAACCTTATTATAAATTGATTAATCATTGGTCCGAAAACGGGAGTGAGGTGGAGATACGGAGATACCGGGCGGGATTGATCGGCAAACCCGGAGAAGGAGAATATGAGCTCAAGGTTCGCATTACGCCGCTCGAGGGCGGCCGCGGGTCCAAAACGGAGAAAATTTCAGAATGTCAGATTATGGAAGAGTGGGTGGACAAAGAGACCGGCACGGAACGGAGGCGTATTCGTTTTTACCAGCCGGTAGCATTTGAGCGTCCTTCGGCGAACACCAAGGGAAAACCCGGACCGGTGAATTTATTTGAAGCGGTGGAGAAAAGGGCAAACGAAAATGCCCCCTGGATTCGGGAAGGCGAGGAAGATTTGACGAAACACCCGCGGGCGGAAGCGATCCAAATGCAGCCGCAAAAGGTGATCCAAATGCAGCCGAAAAAAGCGGAATCAAAATGAACGGCACCACGCGCACGGCAATCACCATTTTGCGATGGGGCCTGGCCTTCGTCTTTTTCTATGCGGCGATCGCCAGCTTGCGCCATCCGCAAGATTGGGTCGGTTTCTTTCCGCAATTTGTGCGGAATATGATTCCGCAGAATCTTCTTCTTACGGGTTTTTCCATATTCGAGATTATTCTCGCAACCTGGCTTTTTTCGGGGAAGAAAACACTGTGGGCTGCCGGAATTGCGGCGCTTGCTCTCGCCGGAGTTACGGTTTCCAACCTGGGAGCGTTTGATATCGTTTTCCGGGATGTGGGGCTTCTTTTCGCCGCGCTCGCGCTTCTTGAGCTTGTGAGAGATGGCGGCCACAAAAGCATCGAAGAATGATATCCCCAGAACATGTCTATGGCAAAGAAGCCGAAAAAGAGAATACGCCGCGGACTACGCTATTTTCACGGTGATGATCTCACGGAAGTTGCACTCGATAGGAAATTTCGATTAAAATCCGAGCCGTGAGAGAAGAAAAGAAAAGTATAGGGTTTCTCTTGTATAAGTATTTCCGAAAATCCGCCGTTTAAATGAAAAGACTCTCCGAAGAGAGCCTTTTCTTAAGTTTCCCGCCCCAACAAAATACTAGGGCAAATTATCGATTGGGACGAGCCCTGAGTTCACGATCGCGGTGAATTTCATCTCATTGCTCGTGCCGTTTTCGTTCGTAACGGAGACGGGATACATCCCCGGTTCGATGATTCTTGAAGGCATGAGGCATTGCGGCTTGCTGTAATAACAAGGCGGATTGATGCCTCCGGGAACGGAGAAGGTGAGCGAGACGCCATCTGCCGATGCGACATTCGGAATCGCGCCATAGCCGAAGTTTACGGTATTTGTTTGTGCAAAACCCGAACCTTTGAGCGTTACCGATGTGCCGACGGTTCCTGCCGCAGGATCAATGGACGAGATAGAAACTTTTCCGGTAGAAGGCGGCGGCACGGGCGGCGGCGTTTGTCGGTTATTTTGCACCGTAAGCTGCGAAATTTTCGTGATGATTCCTTGCAAAGCGTCGAGCAGGCCCTGGAGCTTTACCGTCGCGCCCACCTGAATCGGGTTTTGTACGGTGAGTGTCTGGCCATCCGTAGTTTGTAGAACAAACGATCCGTCGTCATTCACTTGGGTTACTGTGCCGCCTACGCTCGTCACGGTAGCCGGTTGGGTAAGGTCGCGCACTATGTCCGCGTCGATCGTAACGCCCTCGCCGCTCGTCGATCCATATACGTTCAACTGATCGCCGGATTTGATATTCGCCAAATTCATGTTTACTTTCGATCGATTCATGATGATCGTTTGGCTGTCGACGTTCACGACATATTTTCGCATCATCATGAAATTGGGCGCGAGTGACGGCGGTACGGCGACATTCGCAGAATTCGGATTGTCGGAGAACGATTGAAGGCCCATCGGGCATGGATATCTCATTGCTGCACCAGTCCCATTCGCGCCGAAATTGAAGCACGGATAGACCGGCTGTTGCGTTACTACAATGCTTGCGGGCGCGGCATTTGCGGAAACGGAAAGCACCGTCACGTTATTCAGCTGAACGAATGTTTTCTCGACGGGTTTTGAGAGGTTGCGGACAATGAGCGCTTGTACCGTACCGTCGGAATTATAAGTGCCGAAGACATTAATCTGATCACTCGCAGCGAAATTGGCAATCCCTGCCGAACTTTGATCGCGGAGCCGAAGAATCGTGCTCGCAGAAATTTCGATGCGATACAAACGCGAGAGAATTGGCGGCCGCGGCATGATTATCGAGGGGTTCACCACTATTCCCGGTTTCGGAGATTCGGTTTGCGGCATAGTGCTTGGGACCGCACTGTTTGAAGCCGCCGTACTGGGAGCGGCGGAC
>JBGPES010000111.1:0-3702 GCA_041482935.1 Minisyncoccia bacterium
CCTGAACGGAGCGGCAATATTGCTCCAGTCGGTTTTGCGGCGCGTGAAGAAATACCTTCGTGATCCGGACTATAATTTTTACGTTCACAGCGCGCCGCTTGATTATTCGAAGTACCGGCATCACCATTGGCACATAGAGGTGGTTCCGAAGGTCTCGACCCTTGCCGGATTTGAACTCTCGACGGGCATCGATATCAACGATGTCGACCCGGCACATGCGGCGGCGATCCTCCGCGGAGAAAAAATTTCGTGAACGCATGGGCGCACTCATTACGGCACTATGAAACGATTTTTAAAATATAAAATCCTGGGCGATATCTTTTTGGCGAGCCTTATTCTGGTAGCGGGCGGAACAGTATGGGCGTATGCCTCGCTCCGGAACGTAAGCGGTCCGCTCATCTTGCATTTCAATAACCTCTCGGGTATCAATCAGATCGGCGATGCAGGGGAACTCGTGTGGATTGGCGCAACCGGTATCCTGATGGTGCTTGTGAACTTTATCATTGCCACGGAACTCGAGGCCCGCGACTGGTTTTTAGGCAAGCTTCTCGCAGGGGGGACGCTCCTTCTCGCCATCCTTCTCTTTATCGGTTTCGCGGCGATTATTTCGGTAAATTGAATTTCGTTTTTGCGAAGCAAAAACACATTTAGATTCTGCAACGGAGGGTTTGGGATTGGAGAAGCTCTCGGAACCCCGGCGGGCTTGGCCTCTGAGCGAAGCGAAGAGCCGCCGGAGTGAGAGGCAAGCGACGCCGGTTCTCCAAGACCAAAACCGTAGCCCTTGCTTTTTATAAGCTTTACCGTTATCATAAGTCTTAATCGAAATGTCCAAACTTATCGAAAAGGGGCCTATGGGAAAAGAAGAGAATCCCAGAAAAAAACTTGAGCAGGATCTGCAAACTTTGGAGCGCGCCATTGCCGGTGTCGACGAGAAACTGAGTACGGCTGGAAAGGGGAAAAACGGTTCTGCAGACGAGTTCGCCAAACTGCAGCAGGAGAAGGCTCGGTATGGCAGAGACAAGGCCGAACTTAAAAGGCAGATCGACGAACTTAACGAAGAAGACGAAGAACTAAGAAACAGTGCGACGTAAATAATTCCATGGCTACATTCGCAATTATAGAAACCGGAGGAAAACAATATCGCGTTGCCGCAGGTAACAAAATTAAGGTTGAAACCCTGTTCGCCGAACCCGGAGCGAATTTTGTATTCGACAAAGTACTGCTCCGAGCCGAGGGCGATAAAGTACAGGTGGGCGCGCCTTATCTCGCCGGTGCGAAAGTTGAGGCGAAAATCGTGCGTGCCGGCCGCGAGCGGAAGAAGATCGTATTTAAGTACCACTCGAAGACGAGACAGCGGAAGAAAAAAGGGCATCGACAGCAGTTTACAGAGGTGGAAGTAGTCAGGGTGTAGTGCGTTTTTTGGAATAAAATCAGCCACCGCACAACATGGCGGATTTTTTATTTCAGATAAAATGTGGGTGCGCCGACGGGGATCTTTCCTGCATCCTGCGGTAAAACGTAATGGATATTTTTCGCTTGCCAATCAATCGACAGGAAAATATCGGTCACGAACATCGTGGATTGCGCAGGCATCGGGGTTCGGCGAACGTCCACGCCTCCGGCTTCGATCACCACGTATTTCGGTACGCTTGCGGGCAGGGCATTCAATTCTCTTCCGACCTCAATGTAATCGGCATTGAAGGCCGGGGCAACGTTCGGATTTTGCGCCCAGACGACGAAGTAAGAGATATATGCCTGCGCGACAAAGAGAAGCAGAAAAAGCGCCGCGAACGGATTCAGCCGAGAAGAACGAATATATTTTTTGATCAAGTTATATGCGGTAACGCCTCCGAGCGCCGCGAAAATGATTACCGGAGGAATCATGAGTATCGAGCGCAGGGCATGCGGTATGCCTTCGTTCGAGATCACGACAGGGAGCATGGCAAGAAAAAACCAGGCGAATAGAATCCAAAACCCAAAGGTATTGTCAGTGGACGCCGGATCGCTTGCGAATGTATGAATATGCGCCTTCGTTCTCGACCCATTATTTGCTGACGGCGCTTTTTTCCTTACGATCCGCTGTATGCCGATCATCATTCCGATGATAAAAAGCATACCAACGGGCCAGAAGAGTTCGGGCGCGCCGCTCACGTTATGTCGCCAGTTCCAGTCGCCATGCACGTTGAACATCGCGAGCGTCTTTACGATATTTTCCGCAAGGTCCTTGAGGGGCGTTTCCGAATTCGAAACAGAGATCTGCGAAGTGCGCCCAAAGAAGCTTCCCGGGTGGGAGAAGAAATAATACCCGAGCGGAATGCATACGATGATCGAAAAAAAGACGAAATGCGCGGCCGAATGAAAAATTTTTTTTCGCTGTACCCCTTTTCGCGCGGCAAGCAAGTAAAAGACAAAAACAAGAAGAATAAGCGCCGGCGAGACGCGATAGGCGATATAGGTGTACATTCCGAGGCCGAAAAGAATGCCGCCCAAGATGTGGAGCGCCGTCGCGCGGGGGAAGGGCGCACCGTTTTGCAGTTTTCTGAAGCCCTTGATGAGAAAATAAAGCGCCCAGACCAAAAAAAACGGCGCCATGATGGCGCGAAAACCTATGCGCGAGAAGTTGATATGCCAAAAGTTCGTGGCGAGCAAGAACGCCGAAAGAAGCCCGACATTTGCGCCGAAAAGCTCCGCGCCGAAGAAGTAGATTCCGAGGACGGTAAGGATGCCGAAGATCGCCGCGGGGAAGCGTATGACCCACGGCTCATGAAGTCCTCCGAGCGCTTTAATAAAGAGAGTTACAATGTTCACATAGAGTCCTTCACGCCCGTTGTCTTCGGGATAAAAGACTTTCATTGTACCCGTATGGATATTCTCCAGGGCGTTATTGCCGTCCATCGCCTCATCCTGATAAAGCCCCGGCGGCGTCGTCGTGATGTGGTAGAGCCGCAGGAAGCTTGCTATAATCAATATACCAACGAGCAGGAGGTATTTCTTCTTGCCGGACATTACATAATTTTAACATAAGCCATTTGTCATCCTCGCGGAGTCGAGGATCCACGCTCCCGAAGCATGGATTCCTCGATCAGGTCGAGGACGGGCTCTCCGACTAAATCGGAGGATGACAGAATTCAATCAATGGATCAATTTTTACAATATTTTTAATAGTATTTTCCACTAAAAATTTAACAAAAATCGTATCGTCCATGCCCGGGCCGAATTCTTTGATATTTTTCTCGATCACCGCGTCAAGCTTTTTTTCATCGCAACCGCGAAAATCCCACTCATAAAGTGATTGCATCGCAATGGATCTGGAAAGGTGCCTGTTAGCCATAGCTTATTTCTTGGCTTTTTTATTTGCCTTTTTCATCGTGTCCACGACTTCCTTGCCTTTGTAGTATCCGCAGAACGGGCAAACCCGGTGAGAAATGATCTGTTTTTTACACTGAGAACAAACGCTGAGACTGCCCAGCTTGATTTTCCAGTGCGTACGGCGTTTGCGGCCGCGCTGCCTGGAATGTTGTCGCTTTGGTAAGGCCATGAATGAGCTCCTTCATTGATGAGGTCACCAGACACATGACACACGTCACAAGTTCTTCTTGTGTCCTGTGTTCTTGTGTCGGGTGTCTGGTTTATTTCTGCATTTACATTCTTCCCGGTTCAAATTTACTCCGCATCCGGTGCAAATGCCCCGGCAGGTTTCCG
>JBGPES010000112.1:0-3622 GCA_041482935.1 Minisyncoccia bacterium
CGCGCAGATCTTCCGGATGTTTCGCGAGGTGCGATGCGACGCTTGCCACGCCGGGGGTATAAAAAAGCTTCAGGTCTTCGGGCGAACCGATCGGCGCCTTCAAGGATATTTCTATTTTGCCCCTCAGTTTTCTATGAAGACTCAGTGCTTTTTTCCCTATATCGGATTGGGCCATGTATTTCAGTTTAGCATCTTTTTATCGGCGATTGCGCAAAAGTTGACAAAACGACAGTGTTTGATTACAATACAGTCAGTATAATCAGTCTGAGTACTGCTGTTTAAAACCGACGCAAGGGGGATGAAGAACAGTGAAAGCGACGAATACCGAACGACAAGAAACGCGCATTCTGGAGTACCTGGCGATCCATGCTCGGGAAAAAGATCTGAAAGCACCACTTAGGCCTCTCGGCGAATTCCTTCTCAATGATTTCGGTTTGCCGCAATCGGCGGGGCGCGAAGTGGCCAGGGGAATCTTGCGAAAACTGGAAGAGGCGGGCAAGCTGTGTTGCACCTACGACAAGAGGCAGGTGTTGTACGCCGTGCGCCTCGCTACGGAAAAAATGCCTGTAGCCGCTCCTGCAGTAGTTGCCAAAATTTCGCTCCCAATGCCATACGTACGACCGAAAGTAGATCATAAGCAGTTGACGCGAGAGAAACGCGCCGATCGCAAGGCGAAAGCAATGCGGGAACGCGGCGATCGCAACGAAGGACGCTGTTTCCAAATTTGCTATCGCATCGTTAAACTGCTTCTCAACGTTTTTCCCGAAAAGATCGTCAGAGCCGATTGTAAACGATCCGGCCGCCACAATCCGGCGGAAGGGAAAATCGATCATGCCGACCGTCGCGGCGAAGATGTGGGCATACGGCTTACCGCAAGGCTTGAGAGCGACTCAATGATCGATGGCAGGATAATTCTTGACGCAAAAAGCTCTGGAAAAGACGCCAAAAAATTTAATGAAGATATTCGCTTCGGCAGATACGAAAGAGAGACTCATGTTTTGTTGAAGCGGGCCATTACCGTAAACGACAGCCGGCACGATGCCGCCATTGCCGGAGAAATACTTGCGAACCTCGTCGCGGCCGGATTCGATTTTATCGCCATAGAAAAGGAGACGATCCTTCAAACATTCCAATCTTATTAATTCGTAAATAGCCCTGCATCACGCGGGGCTTTTTATTTTTACTCCGGTCTTGCGCGGAAAATAATTTTGTTTGCGAGGGAACTGGGCGGTTGCTATAGTACGAACATGGCACATAACGAAAAACCGGCATTCCCCATGCGGATCAATAAATACCTCGCTTTAAAGAAGCACTCCACGCGGAGAGGCGCGGATGAACTTATCAAGAAAAAACAGGTCTTTATCAATGGCCGCCTCGCTGTTTTGGGCGACAAGGTATGGGAAACGGACGCCGTAGAGGTCAGGTTCCGGGGGAAACCGGCGCCATCCGTTTATTTTGCCTACAACAAGCCGAGGGGTGTCGCCACGCACCCAGGAGAAGAGGATGAAGAGGGGAGCGAACGCATCCAATTCCCACAGGGCGTTTTCCCGGTGGGCGGGCTCGACAAAGATGCGCGCGGACTGGTTATCCTTACGAACGACGGGCGCATCACCGACCGGCTTCTTTCTCCGGCTTACTTCCACGAAAAAGAATATATCGTTACCACGAAAAAACCGCTCCGATCGACCTTTAGGCAAAAGATGGAGGCTGACGTACGGATCGAGCATGAACAGACCAAGCCGTGCAAAGTCGAAATACTCGACGAAAATAAATTTCAAATAATCCTTACCGACGAAAAACGGCATCAGGTCCGGCGCATGTGCGTAGCGCTTTTCCAGGAAGTGAAAGATATGCACTGCGTGCGGATAATGAACGTCGAGCTCGGAAAACTAGGCGAAGGATCGCAAAGGCAGATCAAAGGGGATGAACTGAAAGAATTCCTCGAATCGCTGAAGCTTTAACAACTTGTCATCCCCGCGAAGGCGGGGATCTACGCTCCCAAAGTATTTTGAAAGCGTGAATCCCTGCCGACAGGCAGGCTCCGGTTAAACCGGAGGATGACAAAAATTACGCAAACTACCCTAGAATCTCATCCGTCAATTCTTCGATGCCGATCTTCTCTTCCGCGGAATAGAGAACTATTTTGCGTTTCCCGATCAAACCCTGCAATTTTTTGATCTGCTCCTCGTATTCCGGTTTCTTGATCTTATCGATCTTATTCGCAACGACAACGATGTCCTTTGCGTGTTCCTCCAAACTGCGGAGCGTTTCGAGATCGTCTTCCGTCGGGCCCACATTCGCGTCTATAATAAGCACCACTTTTTTTTGGACGTACGTTGAATCGAAGAGGTACCAATAGATCAGTTTGTGGAGCCCCTCCTGCACTTCTTTCGATACCTGCGCATACCCGTATCCCGGGAGATCGAACAGGTACAGCGCGTTGTTTATTAAGAATATATTGATCTGCTGGGTACGCCCGGGAAAAGAACTCGTTCTCGCGAGATCCTTTTGTCCGGTGAGCGTATTGATAACGCTCGATTTTCCCACGTTCGAGCGACCGATAAAAGCGACCTGAGGAATACCGTTATCCAACAGCTCGCTCGTTCCCGTAACGCCTCCCACAAATTTTGCGGATGTTATCTTCATCTAAGACAGTATAGCAGGAATCGAGTGAGGGCATGTTTCCATGGAAATGAATTGCAAAATATGACGAAAAATGCAATGATGATGGCATGAGTATAGAACAACCCATTCCAGACGGCTCGGAACAGCTCAAAGAAGGTATTGAAAGTGTTGGCGAACGATCACAGGAAACTCGGCCAGAAAAAAGTGCCGACTTGCCATCTCGGGAGCAAGGGGGATCTGCTCAAGGTGTCGAAACTCTTGACAACGATCAATTGCAAAATGCTTACGTACAAGAGCGAATTGCGTTTTTCAAAAGCCAAGCTGAAAAAATAGGGCTTTTCGAGAGGAGGGTACTATTATAGACGCCTATATTAATAATCCCGACGATCCGGAGGCAATAAAGAAATTCGAGGACCTCCAAACCAGAAAGGAGCTTGATGAAAAAATCAAAGCTCTTCCAGGATATAAAAAAGAAGATTATTCGGGACAAACGAATTTGCGAGAGATGATGAAAAGACCGGAGTGGCCAAAGAATTTTGAAGGCGCCAGAGCAACTGCCGATGAAGAGGTGCAAAAATATGCCGAAGCTAACCCTGATACCTACGCAGAATTAATGGGTGGCGACTCTGAAGAAGTGAAGTGGTGGGAGGAATTTAATCGAATGTCGACGGAACTTAACGGGGCTTCAGAAGGGATCGAGGAGCTATCACAAGAACGCGCAAGACTCGACGCGGAAGCTGATGAATTATTGACCAAAAGAGAACAATTATTCGCGAAACTTAAAGCATTAAAAGAAAAGATAACAAAAACACGCGTTGAATCTTCAGAAAATAATCCATCGCAACCCGGGGAACAAAATACCTACTCGAAAGAACTCCAAGAAATTAAGGGCTATCGCCTGGAACTCGATGAAACAACAGAAGACGTAAAGCGAAGAAGGGAAGAGCTTACGGAAAAATTTAAAGAGCTTGATGAAAAAATTAGCCGGATCGAGGAG
>JBGPES010000113.1:0-3619 GCA_041482935.1 Minisyncoccia bacterium
CGCCCGATCTTCTCAATCGTCTGGCCCGTATGGCCAGCGAGCAGCTTGTTGAGCGCTTCGCGGGTGCGCAGGATTTCCTTGGCGTGGATATCGATGTCGGTGGCCTGTCCGGACAAGCCGGACATCCAGGGCTGATGAATCAGCACGCGGGAGTTCGGCAAAGCATAGCGCTTTTTGGGCGTGCCGGAAGCGAGCAGCACTGCCGCAATGGAAGCGGATTGCCCGATGCAATAGGTCACCACGTCAGGGCGCACAAACTGCATCGTGTCATAAATCGCCATTCCGGCCGAAATGGAGCCGCCGGGCGAATTGATGTACACCGAAATGTCTTTTTCCGGGTCTTCGGATTCCAGGAACAGCAATTGGGCGGTCACGAGGTTAGCCACATGATCGTCAATCGGCGTGCCGATGAAAATGATGTGGTCTTTGAGCAGCCGGGAAAAAATATCGTAAGCTCGCTCGCCTCGGCTGGTACTTTCAATGACCATGGGAATAAGCATTGTGTGCCTCCTGTGATTTAATTCTCAACTACAAAGATCAATGAACGCCTAATCTACTTGGCAACATAACACCTAAACTTCTATCCGTCAACTATGCAATAAAAAAAAGACGGCCTGGTGTCATCTTTTTTTGTTGATTGCGGAAGGGGAGGGATTCGAACCCTCGGTGGCTTGCGCCACACAGTCTTTCCAGGACTGCGCACTAGACCGCTATGCGACCCTTCCGTTTTTAAAGAGCTTATTTTAAAACCTCCTTTCTGCAAGTACGACGATATTTTCGGCTGCGCGGCTATCCGTCCCTTCTTGCAATAAGCGTCGCTATTGCTGCGTCGGGCTGAATGTCGCTCGCTCGAAAATCTCGCCACGTTGCAACGAAAGGGGATTTTGAGATAAGCTCTGGACCATCTCTTTATAGCGTATTTAACGGTTTTTTTCCAATACGGTTTCTGAAAGATTGATTTTGAGGTATGCTAAGCAGAACTTATGGAACTTGGCTTTTGGAAAACCCTCAAAAAACCGATTATGGCGATTGCGCCGATGGCGAATGTTACAGATGCGGCGTTCCGGCAAATGTTTGCGGAATGTGGAAGGCCCGATGTATTTTGGACGGAGTTCGTTTCGGTCGAGGGCCTGCTTTCAAAGGGAAAAGAACGACTGCTCGTTGATTTTTGGTTTTCGAAGGCGGAGCATCCGATCGTGGCGCAAGTCTTTGGCGCAAAACCCGGGCAGTTTGAAGAAGTGGGCCGAATGGTCGGCGAGCTTGGTTTTGACGGCGTGGATATCAATATGGGCTGTCCCGACCGCGGCGTGGAGAAAGGAGGAGCGGGGGCCGCGCTCATTAAAACTCCCGAGCTGGCGAAGCAACTCATCCGGGCCCTGAAGAAAGGAGCGGGGGAACTTCCCGTTTCCGTTAAAACCCGTATCGGATACAACAAGAACGAGATTGCGGAGTGGATACCCGCACTTCTCGAAGAAGATTTGGCCGCACTCACGGTGCACCTTCGCACGCGGAAGAAGATGTCCCTCGTGCCCGCGCACTGGGAGCTTGCGCGCGAGATAGTCGCTCTTCGGGACCGCCTGGCGCCAAATACTCTCGTTCTGGGGAATGGGGATATCGCCACGCTCGCGGAAGCGCACGCGCGGGCGGAGGAATCGGGAATGGACGGCGTGATGGTCGGGACGGGGATATTCGGGAACCCCTGGTTCTTTTCGGGGCGTGTGCCGGATGTCCGCGAGCGGCTCCTCCGCATGGTGCAACACGCGGAACTCTTCGAAGAGCTCTTCCATAGCGATATGAAAAAAGAAGAGGGGCGTTTGAAGAACTTCGAGGTAATGAAGAAGCATTTTAAGGCCTATGTGACGGGATTCGACGGCGCGAAAGAGCTGAGGATCAAGCTTATGGAAGCGGAGAGCGCAGGGAAGGTAAGAAAGATCACGGAAGAGTTTTTGAGAAGTATATAATTAATGAATATGCTCTGGCTTTTTCTCAAAACCATCATCGGCCTGTTGCTTCTCGGTATTTTGTCCGGCATATTTCGTACGCGGCAGATCCAACACGATGCGCAGGAGAAGGTATTTCTGCACGGGACGGTTCCGGATCCCACGCCCGACGGATTGTATTATGGCTCGGTTCCCGGACGTACGGTTTCATGGCTCGGCAAGAAATTCAGCGCCGCAAGTTCCCGGGGCATTAATATCTTTAGCGACGGCAAGGGCGGGCAGAGCGAGCAATATCCGTTCGTGACTTCCGCTGGTAAAGGATTGCAGGACAAGGACCTCAATGTGCTTAAGATCGATTACGACATTCCGGGCAATCCCATCTGGTTGCGCCTGGTCGTGGACGAGGTGGTCCAAATCGCCCCTGGCCACTACCTGGGGAAGCTTGAAGCACGGATGATCCCCGGTTTTCCCTTCGCGCTTATATACTTTGAGCTTAAGAAATAAGGGACTTTCAGTCCTATTTTGCCAATAAGGTTTTGACTTATGCACACCCCTGTAAAATGGGGCTTTCTTTTGGTGATAAGATTAATATATAAGAATAAATATCGAGTGCCGAGATAGGCACAAAATCAAATCTCGATGCCCGATATGCTCATATAAATCAATAATTCCTAATGGATAAGGATCCGAATATTCCGGCTGGTCACATTACGCTCAAAGAAGCATCCACGCTATCAGGCTATGCGCCTGATTATGTCGGTCAACTTATCCGCAAGGGGAAGCTCTACGGTAAGCAGGTCTATTACAAGGCGGCCTGGGTGACCACGGAAGACGCCCTCCGGGAATACATGCAGAGGGAGAACGAGGCGGAGAAAGGGAAGGTCGTGGAGGGGGCGTTCACCGAGAAAATGCAGGGTTTCAAGAATTGGCTGGTTTCCGAATCGAGACTCACGGCGTTCTTTAAAATTTTTATTTATCTGGGACTCGCGCTATCAATTGCCTTCTGCCTCGTTCTTTTCTACGCGCTTTCGGTAAATATCGATCATTCGCTCGAACAACGCGCTGTTAAAAATATCGAGCAAAATGCACCTTAGAACCTATCTTAAAAATCTCTTTTCTACTGCAACGCCACGGACTTCGGCTGCAAGCCGTTCATCCCTCCTCGGAGTAGTCTTCGACTACGCCTTCGTCGGGTTTCGCGGCTTTCGCTCGAAGCCGAGGCGTTTCGTAGTGAAAAATATTTTTAAGATAGGTTCTAATGGAAAAACAGTATTTTTTGTCCTCGATTTCGTTGTTTGTCTGTTTGCAGTCGGTTTTTTCATGTTTGGATCAAGATCGTTCGCCGCGGCCGGTGTGCCTAAAATTTTGAATTATCAAGGACGGCTATTCGATTCCAGCGGAAATATTTTGGGGGGAGCTGGCACGAATTACTGTTTTCGGTTTTCGATCTACGACACCTCGACCGTTCCCCTTGGCACCCGTTTGTGGCCCGCGGCGACGGCTACCGTGATGACCGTGAATGTTAGGCAGGGAGTTTTTAGTGTCGGCGTCGGCGACACGAACGCGGGAGGTGACGCGCTTACGTTTGATTTTCAAAATACGGACACTGCGTATTTGAGCGTTGATGTGGCGACCAAAGTGGATGCGGTTTGCACGGGGCCGAGCCAAAATTTTGAAAC
>JBGPES010000114.1:0-3614 GCA_041482935.1 Minisyncoccia bacterium
AATGACATCAGCCGCCGCATCCCCTCTCATCGCATGGATTTTACAGTATAAATATCCGATTATCTTTCCTCTGACGCTCTTCGAAGGGCCGGTGGTTATGCTTGCTTCGGGATTCCTTCTGCGCCTCAACTATTTCGATTTTTTGCCCCTTTATGTTCTGCTCATGGCGGGCGACCTTACCGGCGACTTTGCCTGGTATGCCGTGGGACGCCATGGCGCACGGCGGTTTTTTGGAACATACGGGCGCTACCTCGGCGTGAGCGAAGAAAATCTGGAAAAATTCGAGCGGCTTTTTTCGAACCACCAAACGAAAATACTTTTTATCTCGAAAATCACCATGGGTTTTGGCTTCGCCCTGGCCGTGCTCATTGCCGCAGGCATCGCCAAAGTCCCGTTCAAAAAGTACGCACTGATCAATATTCTGGGTGGATTCATCTGGACGGGGATATTGATGGCCCTGGGGTATTTTTTCGGAGCGCTCTACCTCGTCGTCGACAAAGAACTCCGCATCGCATTCATTGTTCTCATAGCCGTCGCATTCGTCGCGGCACTGTACGGCTTTCGTAAATATATGCGGCAACGCATGAAATAAAAACATGATTTCTTTTATCATACCGACCCTGAAGGAAGAAGGGGTCCTCGCGCATACCCTCAAGAACCTCAGGAAAATAAAAAACTTCGATTACGAAATAATCGTCTCGGATGAAGGGAGCGCCGATCGCACGGTGGAGATCGCCAAGCAATACGCCGACGAAGTGCTCGTATACCGCGGAAAAGCGCGGCGGACCATAGCTTACGGGAGAAATGTCGGAGCAAAGATCGCGAAAGGCGAATACCTCGTTTTTCTTGACGCCGACGTCGAAATACCGGATCCGGATAATTTCTTAAAAATCGCTCTTCAAAATTTCGAGAATGAAAAAAAGCTCGTCGGCCTCTCCGTATTCTTCAGGGTATATCCCGAACTTGAAACGCGCAGCGATAGATTTTTTTGGTGGCTTACCAATCACATCCACCTGGTGAACAACAATATTTTGCACCGCGGGAGCGCCTCGGGAGATTTTCTTATGATCAAAGCGGACGCATTCAGAAGGGTAGGGGGGTTCCGGGACGATCTTGTCGCTTCGGAGGATAACGATTTATATTCCCGCCTAACCAAAGTGGGAACGACCAAGATCGAATCCCGCCTGCATATGTTCCATACCGGGCGGCGGGCGCATATCATCGGCTGGCATCGCCTGTGGTGGCAATGGACGACGAATTATCTGTCATGGCTCTTTTTCAAGCGTGCAGCGAGTAAAGAATGGGAGGTGTTACGCTAAAACTCATAACAAGCGTCATGAAATATATTAAGCTCATGGATCCCGCGAGAAGCCGCGATCGCCTTCCCGGGCAACATAATTATCACCCAATGTATGATCGTCGCCATACAATAATCTTGCAGACGCGCCCCCATCGCGATCTGCTTCTAGGATGAAATTAAGTTTCGTCATCCCCGCTCATAATGAAGAGCAATATATCGGGAAATGCCTGGACTCGATCTTCGGGGGTATGGGAAACGATCCCGATATTGAGATAATCGTCGTCAACAATAATTCGACCGACAAGACGCGCAAGGTCGCCGCCCGCTATCCGAGGGTAAGGATCGTCGATGAACCGAAACGCGGGGCAAACAGCGCGCGGCAAGCCGGATATCTTGCGGCTAAAGCGGACCTCATCGCAAACGTCGACGCCGACACCATGCTCACTTCGGGCTGGATTGAAAACGCCCTCCACGCCTTCGAAAAAAATCCCAAGCTTGTCTGCCTTTCGGGTCCCTTCATCTATTATGATCTGCCGAAAAACATACGCGTACTCGTAAAAATATTCTACGCGCTTTCATTCCTCGCCTACATTTTGACGAGATACGTCCTCCGCAGAAGCTCGGTGGTGCAGGGCGGAAATTACGTGGTGAGAAAATTGGCGCTTGATAAGATCGGGGGATATAACACCGATCTTACGTTTTATGGCGACGATACCGATCTCGCATGCCGACTCAACAAAATAGGCAAAGTGAAATTCACCTTCGGCTTTCCCATTTATTCCTCCGGCAGGCGTCTTGCGACCGAAGGAACGTTCACGATGGGCTTACGATACGGGATAAATTATTTTTGGATGGTATTCTTCAACCGGCCGTTCACGGAAACCTCGATCGTAGTGCGCCCGACACAGGAGGAGGGAAAGCTCGCGTATCGCCCCGCTCACAAAACACGCGAAGTGTCGATAGCGATATTTCTTTTTTTGATCCTCTTCGCGTTCCTTGCCGGATTCGCATATTTGGGATACATTCTTATTCAGTCGGGCATCATCAGCGCCACGACCACGACGAAAATAAAAATGGAAGCGCAAAAAATAAACGACAAGATAAACAGCATCCCCGACAAAATGGAAAATATCCTCAAGTATTAATGCATCTTTCCCGCATATTACGAAAAATACTTCTCGTGGCGGGCGATATTATCGCTCTCTATGCGGCCTTATTCGCCGCGCTCCTCGCGCGCTACGGAGGAGGTTTTTACTCGCAGTTCACAAACGCCCACGCTGCCCCCTTCACCATCGTCTTCGCTTTTTGGATCGTGATCTTCTACATCGCAGGCCTATACGATTTGAGGCGGCTGAGGAACAATCTGGATTTCCTCAAAATGCTCGGCCTCACCCTTTTTGTGAATGCCATTCTTGCCATTCTTTTTTTCTATTTGATACCCACCTTCGGCATTACTCCCAAAACCACTCTGTTTCTCATGATAGCCATTTTTGCCTGCCTGGAACTTTACTGGCGCCGCGGGTTCAACCGGATTCTTTCGACCAGTGAAGCTCCGAATAAAGTTCTGCTTATAGGAAGCAGCGCCATCGCGGATATCATTGTAAAAACCGTACATACCGCTCCTCAGCTCGGCTATGAAATCAAAACCCGCCTTACGGAAGAAAAAGCCTATACTGCGCCGCAGGAAATACGGAATCTTGCGCTCGAGCAAAAAATAAACCTCGTGGTCGTCCCCCGCCAGCTCAAAAATAACCCGGCGCTTACGGCGGTGCTCTACGATCTCCTGGGCCACGGAGTGGAGATCAGGGATCTTATTTATTTTTATGAGCTCATCATGCGCAAAGTTCCCTTGGCCGACCTCGAAGAAACCTGGTTCCTCGAAAACCTCGCGGAGCGCGAACGTTTTTACGATCAGTTGAAGCGGGCGGGGGAATTTCTCGCGGCGCTCGCGATCGGCATAGTTCTTCTGCCGCTCGAAATATTCATCGCCATTCTTGTGAAGCTCACTTCGCGGGGGCCCGTAATCTACTGCCAGGCGCGTACGGGAAAAAACGACAAGAAGTTCACGCTTTATAAATTCCGTACCATGAAGCAAGACGCGGAAAAAGACGGTCCGCAATGGAAAGCGGGCGGCGCGCGCGATCCCCGGCTCACGCCCATCGGGGGCATACTCGTCGCAAGCCATCTCGACGAACTCCCCCAGCTTATCAATATCCTGAACGGCGAACTCTCGTTTGTGGGTCCGCGACCGGAACGGCCGGAGTTTGTCCGTATTCTCAAAGAGAAAATTCCCTACTACGAGATCCGCCACCTC
>JBGPES010000115.1:0-3564 GCA_041482935.1 Minisyncoccia bacterium
AGAGACGGGTTCTGCGGCGGCTGACCACACTGGACAGCCGCTTTTATATTTTCTTTATCTCCATTTTGTATGCTTGTGGCGTGGTCTATATCAACGAATGGCTTCCGAATCCCATCGGTTCGGACACGGGCGGCGAATTCGTCGAACTTTTCAATAGTGGCGATAAGGCGATGAGTTTGGGCGGCTGGGTTTTAAAGACGAGCGGCAAAAGCAAGGCGAAATTGAGCGGCACGATCGGCGCGGGCGAATATTTGCTTTTGAAACGAGGTGTAACAAAATTGACGCTCAAAAATACCGACGAGAAACTATTTCTCTATGATGTGAGCGGCAAGCTGGTCGATCAATCGTCATTTTTGGGGATCGCAACCGAGGGAAAAAGCTTTTCTCGAGTGGCTTACGAGCTTACGGGCTCTAGAGCTAACGAGCTATTTGTCTGGGGCGACCCTACGCCGGGAACGAAGAACGCCGCTGCACCGGAGGCGAACATCATGTATGCGACTAACCCGATAGGCATCGAACTCAATAAACATCCGGGGATCGGAGAATTCTCCGGTTTGGCCATGTCGTGTGCACTTGCCGCAGCGGCATTCATCGTGTTTGCATTAAAGAAACATGAAAACCTATCAAAGCTCTTCTTCGGAAGAGACGAAGAAATTTGGTAAGGAATTCGCCAAAACAATTTTGAAATCGAAACCGCGTCGGAGCGGTGCCACGGTGTTCGCGCTCTCGGGCGAGCTTGGCGCGGGGAAGACCACGTTCGTGCAGGGATTTTTTCAGGGGCTGGGAATAAAAAAGCGGGCGATCAGTCCGACGTTCATCATCATGCGGCGGCACGCGATCAAGAATAAACGTTTCGCGAACGTCCATCATGTCGATGCATACAGAATAAAAAGAACGGGCGACCTCGGGCCGCTCGGGTTTGAAAAGATCTTTCAGGATCAGCGAAATATCATTCTCATCGAATGGGCGGAGAATATCAAAAAGATTTTGCCGAAAGGAACAATGCGATTAAAATTCCGGCACGGCAGCAAAGAACACGAAAGAACTATTCGCGCGTAGCGATTTTTATAGGTACGGATTTTTACCGATCTATCGCCGAAAGTCCTTGACATTTTTCAAAGCATAATATAAAATATCGTTAGTTTTATTGAGAAGGGGGTGGTGATGAGAAAAGTATTATTGGGGTTCGTCTGGCTTGTTTTTACTGGAACGGTTTCTCAGGCAAGTCCTCAAGATCAAGGCGCGATAGAGGCCTACGAAGACATTATTAGTCTTTCGCGCCAGGTCAAAAATAATGAAAGAATTCTGTATGGCCAAGAGCCCGGCGCATTTGCGACAAAAATGCCGACGCCCAAAACCGGAAACGGTTACAGGATCTTAATCCAAAACAAGCTAAAACTCGCTGGCGGCTATCACTTAATAGACCGTTGCGAAGATTTGGAAAATATATCCCGGGAGCCGAGTTCGGCGGAGCTGAAGAAAAAATATCCTGCGCAAGATATCTCCGTTGAAGGAACATATTTTTTTACCGCAGATGAAATTCCTGAAGATTTCAGTGTTGAGAGCCGGGCATATCAGATTTACATGATATTGCACGAAGATTTTCACAGCTACAAACGGCGGGGTGTTTATGTCCCCCGGGCAATTGAAGAGGGTTTTGCCGACGCGTTTGGTTTCGCAGCGGGAGAAGAAATGGTACAGAAGTTTTTCAAGGAAGATAATCTGCTCGAGGATTTTAGAGAGACCAGGGAATGGAAATCGGAAACCTATTTTACGCTCAAAAAGTGTTATGACGGCCTGGATCGGCTCTATGCATCCAGCCTCGCCCCGCGGGAGAAGTTGCGAAGGCGCGAATTGATATATACTCCTTGCGGAGCAGAAGCGAACAACGCCACCCTTTCTTTTTGGGCAACGTATTTTCGATATTTCTTTTACGCTTCGGAGACCATCGAAAGGTTCGGAACCAACAAATTCCTCGAGACCTACCTCCGTATGGACAACGAAGTTTCTTCCGTATATCACAAAGAAGACAAACTCGAAAAAAAATCCGAACAGGCATGGATCAAAGAGTTTGAAAGAAGGCTAGCGCTGCCCTGATTGCGACGGGAAAACTCTCTGGCCAAAGTGGGTAAATAAATAGATCGGTTAACCATCCGCCGCGGCTTCGTGCCCCGGCGGATTTTTATTTCTGGTATCATTAAGCGTATGAAAACCCTTCTCCTCATTGACGCCAATTCCCTCATTCACCGCTCATTCCATGCGTTGCCGCCGCTTACGGCGAAAGACGGCAAGCCCGTGCAGGCGATCTACGGCATCTCAAGTATTCTTTTAAGGTTGTGGCGTGACGGCAGACCCGCCGAAGGCGAGGCTCGCCCGACTGGGGAAGCGCGTTTTGGCGGGCGGCCGGAATACGCCGCGGCGCTTTTTGATCGGCCGGAGCCCACGTTTCGCAAAAAAAAATACGCCGAATATAAAGCCCAGCGGCCCGCGGCGCCGGACGAGCTTATTTCGCAGATCATCGAAGCGCACAATCTGTTTCCGGCGTTCGGCATCAAAACGTTCGAGAGGCCGGGATTCGAGGCGGATGATCTCATCGCCACCTTCGCGGAAAAATTCAGAACCGAACCGGATATTCGGGTAGTCATTCTGACGGGCGACCGGGACACGCTTCAACTCGTCCAAGGAGAAAAGGTTGTCGTGCGGACATTCAAGACCGGCGTGAGCGAAACGGTTACGTACGACGAAAAAGCAGTTATTGAAAAATACGGATTATTACCGAATCAACTTATCGACTACAAGGCGCTCGTCGGAGATCCGTCGGACAACATTAAAGGCGTTCCGGGAATCGGTCCGAAAACAGCGACGGAAATCTTGAAAAAATTCGGCACGCTCGACGCGGTCTATAACAATTTAGCCGGCGATCCGAAGCTCGAAGCTCGCCTCGGTCCGTTTCGGAAGGAGGCGGAACTTTCAAAGGAACTGGTCATACTTGAACGGCATGTGCCGGTCGAGGTGGGTGGCGTTGAGGAGCTTAGGGTCGAAGACGGGGGCGATGCGATAAAAGCATATTTTGAGAAACTCGGATTCCGGAAACTCATCGAGCGCCTCGAAAAGGGTGATGAGCCCACTGCAACCGAGGGGGCGAAAAAAGAGGCGTCCAAGAAGAAACCACAGAAGCCGATGTTCTAGGGCATCCGATATTTATTCGCGTACTAATACCCCGA
This sequence comes from Minisyncoccia bacterium, assembly GCA_041482935.1. GTDB lineage: Bacteria > Patescibacteriota > Minisyncoccia > UBA6257 > 2-01-FULL-56-20 > DATLTV01. The sequence continues at coordinate 3,225 of JBGPES010000115.1, forward strand.
GCGTAGGCTCGGGGAGTTTTATTGCCGTTTCGGTTCCGCGTGATATTATAAGTAATAACGAGCATATATCGAGAAAACGTTTCGGCGAGATTGGTCCCCCCCGACGGGCTCCAAAGAACGTGGATAAAAATCAAAATTTATTAAAACTGAAAGACGTCTTTTTGTGGCGTGAGTTGAGGCTCGTGTGGGTGCTTTTGGGGCTCCTCGGGGTGGTCTTTGGAGTCGAATATCAATTTCTTTCCGGCCCCGTAGTCGTGATCCAGGCCGTCGCCCTCGCGACGATCGGCCTCCTCGTATTTTTCGGAGTGTTTCAGGCGGCGAAGACCGAACGCGAGAGCCA
>JBGPES010000116.1:0-3544 GCA_041482935.1 Minisyncoccia bacterium
CGCATTGCCGCACGACGCTCAGATGGTTCGAATTGATTCCGGTCGTGAGTTTCCTGCTGCAGCGCGGCCGCTGCCGCACGTGCGGGGCGGCTATCAGCGCGCAGTATCCGATTACGGAAGCGTTATGCGGCATGATATTTGTTTTCGTGCCCGCGCGGTTGTATAGCTTTTATTTCGGAATCCCCGCGGAAAATTTTTATTTCCTGTCCGCCGTCTGGGTTGCGGCCTTTACCGCATTGCTGCTTATGTCCCTGATCGACCTTCGCCTCTCAATCATACCCGATGAAATAAACGTGTTTCTCTCGGTTATGGGGGTGTTGGTGCTTTCATCCTTGAAGCCCGGCCTTTCGCTCGCCTATGGTTCGTTCCTGCGCGGCTATGCCCTGCTTTTTTATTTTCCGAACACGATGTGGGTGAATAGACTGCTTGGAGCCCTGTCCGCGCTCGTATTTTTCGGATGCATTATTTTCATCACTCGCGGCCGCGGCATGGGGATGGGCGATATGAAGCTCGCTTTCGCGCTGGGCCTTTTATTCGGCTGGCCGGACATCGTCCTTGTTGCCGCGATGAGTTTTATCACGGGGTCCGTCTTCGGCGTCTACTCGATTCTTGCCGGGAAGAAAACCATGAAAAGCGCGGTGCCCTTCGGCCCGTTTCTCGCGCTCGGAGCGGCTATTATCTTCTTCGGGGGCTATGAGCTTGTGCGCTTCTACTTCACGCTGTTTATTGCGTAAGACTCTTGGTCGGGGGAATGGCGCGATATCTCGTCATCCGCTCGTCATCCTCTGTAGAGTCCGTCATCCTCGCGGAGCCTGTCATCCTTGCCCTCGATCGCGGTCAAGGACAGGCTCCAGCGAGGATCTGTATTGCGTTAAAAGATTCCCGCTTCCGCGGGAATGACAGAGTAATGCGGGAATGCCAGATTAATGCGGGAATGACGAAATACTAAAGATTTCCGCTGGAGTCTATCCTCGACCACAATCGGGCGCGGGAATGACACATGTAAACATATTCGGAAGGCACCGACTTACCAAAACTCATCCGCGAGATCTTGCCATGCCGGATTCCCTTCTTCAATCAGTTCGATTTTCCATTCACGATTCCAATGTTTAATATGTTTTTCTCGTTGAATGGCGTCATACGGATTGTCGAAAATTTCATAATGTACCAGGATATGTAATCGGTATTTCTTCGTAAATCCTTCGATGGCTCCGCTTTTATGTTCTTCCACTCGACGAATAATGTCGTTCGTGATGCCGACGTATAGCGTGCCGCCGGGCTTATTCGTCAGGATGTATACATGGTAATTTTTATGCATACGTCCAGCCTAATTCCCAGAGATAAGAAAAATCTAAAGCAAGGATTCCTCGATCCCGGTCGAGGACGGCGCCTGGGCCAAGCCCGAGAATGACAAGATGCCGCGATGTATCAGGCACGTTATGAGTCTCGGACAAGCTGCGGGTAACATTGTATAATAAAAGCAATGCGGCATAACGTGCACAAGAAGAAAAACAGGAACGGCTTCACGCTCATAGAGCTTATTGTCGTTGTATCCATTACCGCGATGCTTTCGTCGTTCGCGATTCTCTACAGCAAAATCGGCCAGCGGCAGATTACCCTCTATATCGAACAACAGAAAATTGCCGAACTTATTCTTCGGGCGAAGTCGCTGTCGTTCTCGACCTATTTCCAGCCGGGGCGGACCTGCGGATACGGATTGCATATCGATTATGGCCTCCGGCGGTATTCCATTTTTTCCTATTTGCCTCCGGGGCCGGTGGGCAACCCCCAGTGCGATACGATTGCGGCTGCGCAGATTCTTCCCTCCAACGTTCAGACCTTTTCTGACTTGAATACCCTGGATACGAATCTTGCGTTCCGATCGCCATCGCCCGCGGATGCCTTGAGCTACGTTCTTTTCGTCCCGCCCAACCCCACGACGATTTTGAGCGCCAATCCGGGCGGCATCTTGAGCGTGAACCCCGCGAAAATTTATCTTCAGACCAAAGACGGCGGAGGGGCCGTGGTAATTACCGTAAGCCAGGCGGGCCAGGTGGATTTCTAATTAACCGATGACAGCCAACTAACGACCCATGACAAACGATAAAAACCTTACCTCACCGGTATATCAAATGTTAAACGCCATCGGTCATAAGCCATCGGTCATAAGTTCCGCTGCTTCGCGGCGGGGCCAGCTCCGTCACCAGATCGAGCACTTCGTTTTCCACAACGCCGCACGATTAAATTTGATTTTTTAAAAAGTACCGTGAATGTGATAATGCAAAAATTGCACAAAGGAAAGCGTAGGGGCGTTGCAGTGCTCGGCTCGGTGCGGGGCCAGACTCTTGTCGAAGCGATTGTGGCCTTAAGCATACTCGTTACGGGATTTTTGGGGCTTCTCGGCTTGCTTTCCCATTCGTTCTACCTGAACAGGGTGATCGCGAACAATTACATAGGCACCTATCTTGCGGGGGAGGGTATCGAGATCGTGAAAAATATTCTTGATCATAATATCGAAGCCGGAATCGCGCCGTGGAACACCGGTTTTGCGAACGGAGATTATCAGGTGGATTATGCAAGCCTCGCGCTTTCCCCCTATGTGCCGCTGCCGCAAACGTTAAACTATAATGCCGGATCCCACCTCTACGGTTATGGCGCCGGTACCGCGACGGCGTTCAATCGGAGGATCAGGATAGCCCTGGTCGGCACCGATGAAGTTGATGTGCAATCGATCGTCACGTGGTCGACCGGCCTCTCCCAGTCAAGCATTAATTTGAGCGATGAATTTTTTCGCTGGAGATTATAATGATGAAACGGTACAAAAAACTTTTTTTGGGAAAAGATTCTAACAGTGAATCTCCGGCGGGATTCACCATCATCGAGCTTCTTGTGGCGATAGGGGTTTTTTCCGTGGTGATCAGTATCGCGGTCGGGGGTCTGGTAAGCGCGCTTCGGTCCCAGCGGCAGGTAGCGGCTCTGATTGCCGCGGATAATAACGTAAGCCTGACTCTTGAGCAAATGGCAAGAGAGGTTCGGACCGGTTACGATTTTTGCCGCCCCGGATTGGCGTGCGCTCCTCCGTCGGGGTGTCCGCCGCTGTGCCCCTTTGTCGCCACGAACGAGCTTGACTTCTATAACTCCCAATCCCAACTTATAACGTATCGTTTGACGGCGAATGGAATTGAGCGTGGCGTGGGAGGCGCGTTCTCTCAAATTACCGGCGGAAAAGTCATCATACAATATCTTCAATTTACGCTATTCGGGAATTTGCAGAACGACCTCTGGCCTCCCCGGATCGTGATATCGATCGGCGTTACCGCAAATACCACCGGCCTTTTGGGGAGCGTGATCAACCTTCAAACTACGATAAGCGCGCGGCAGCTTGATACGTAAAGAGATCGGTGGGTGACGATAGCCTTGTCATCCTCGCGGAGCCTGTCATCCTCGCGCAAGCGAGGATCTATATTGCGTTAAAAGATTCCCGTTTTCGCGGGAATGACAGATTAGTGCGGGAATGACGAAATACTAAAGATTTCCGCTGGAG
>JBGPES010000117.1:0-3515 GCA_041482935.1 Minisyncoccia bacterium
CGAGCGTCGCCTTGCGGGCCTCGATCGCATCGCAGGGCACAAACACCTTCATATTGGGAAGCGCCCGCATCGTCGCTATATCTTCCGTCGCCTGGTGCGTTGCGCCGTCGGGGCCGACGGAGATCCCCGCATGGTGCCCGCCGATCTTCACGTTCGAATTATTGTAAGCGATCGTTGTCCGGATCTGCTCCCAGTTCCTGCCGGGCGAGAAAGTCGCGTATGAAGAAATAAAAGGAATCTTTCCGCTGATACCCAAGCCCGCGGCGATCGTCGCCATGTTTTGCTCGGCGACGCCCACCTCAAAAAACCGCTCGGGGAATTTTTTCGCGAATGCTTCAACGCGGGTTGACTCGGTTAAGTCCGCGCACAATGCCACCACATTCGGATTTTCTTCTCCCGCCAAAACCAAACCGGTGCCGTAACCATCGCGGGTCGGTTTTTGGTCAATATCTTCCTCGAACATTTTTTCGGATAGTTTTAGTTCGGGATTGAGCATGGTATTTATTTTAACCTTCTTGGCATATCTATGCCAGCTACTTCAGCTCAACGGTTTTCAATATCGCGTCGAAGATTTCGATATCCCTCCCCTTCGAAAGGTTCATCGCCTGAACGGCAAGGATGTATTTCCCGGTCGGAATCCAGGCAACCAATTTATCTTCTTCATTCGGAGCCTGCGTATAACTCCGCAGATATGGCGCACCGCTTACGCTTTTGAGCTCATAGTACGCGCCCGCAAGAGGCCTCGAAAGGTTTATTGTATTTTCCTTCTGCAACTCGGGCGGTTGGTTATCATAGGCGGGAAATACGTGCTGAACGGAAATACCGAAGCCCGACGGAGGAGAAATGGCGATCTCGAAAAGAGCGGATCGTTTGCCGCCTACCATCACATCGCCTCCCGCATCCTGATCAACCGCGACATTCTCAACATACCAATCATTTGGATACCGCAAGGCAAAACCGGCAGTTTTATTCGCATATCTTTTCCAGGAAGCAATATCGACTTTGCCGACCAGGTGCTTTACGGCGGGATTCGCGAACGCAAGACTCTCGAAGATCGCGGTTTCACTCAAGGCCTGGAAGATCATAATCGCCACCCAGGCGGATATGCCGAGAAGCACAAGAAGGATGACGGTGGTAACACTGAATTCTTTTGGTCTTGTGATTTGCATATTAATTGCGCAAAAAAGAAAAGGTTGAAAATACTGTATCAAGCAGGGTGCTCGCGCCGGTTTGGGCAACCACAATAAAGTAATTGCCGGGCTGTATAACGGTTATTTTGTGGAAAGATTGGCCTGTCGTCGGCGCCTGCCCTGCCTGCCCGCCGTAGCTTTGCGGAGACTGGGAGCCCGCCTGCGGGGTAATCTGAACCGCAACATGTCCCCCAAGGATAATATTTCTCCTTGTAATCTTAGCATTGCCTGCATATCGACTCAAATTTTGATCGATCCAGGTATTGATGTTCATATCCTCGTTAATCACCGATATGCGCAGAACGGCCGACGCGCCGGAGAAGATTTCGCTCTCGTCCTCCGCAATCGAAACGCTGTCGCTTGACGAGACCGCCCGTACGAGCGTCTTTAAACCCGTATCAACATCGGAATACGGCGTGTGGTCAGCCGGATACAAAAAACCGAAAGCGTATTTTAAATTCCAGTATTTTTTCCAGCCGGAGGTATCGATAGTTGTCGTTGTCGTCGCGGGGAAAGGATTTACGCCAGGAGCTTTGGCCGAAGTCTTTGCGGGACATGCCGGAAACTCGCAGTTCGAGTAGGCGATGATCAAACTTCCATCGGGGCACCGCTTCACTAATACATCATTTATACAGTCCAACGGTGCTGACGCCGGTTTTTGTGCAACTTTCGGACACGCAGCGAATTCGCAGTTCGGGCCCACGCGGCCGACATAGCTTCCGTCCGGACACTGCTTCGCTTCCATCGGGCAAGCTACCTGCACCGGCTTGGTTGTGATTTTCGCATAATAAAAAACTCCCCCGCCGAGAACCAAAATCGCGGCAACGATGAGCGCTATAAAAATCGGCGCAAAGCCACCGCGCATGCCTACCATTCGCCTATTCGCGCGAATAGGCGAATGGTACCGCGTTTCGTTTGTTTTATTTTTACAGAACATCGTCATCTGATACCAGTATCGATATTGATATTGAAGGTCGAAGTCTCGCCCGATTTGATAGTTACCGTGACCGGCAGATCTTTGCTCATAAAACCCATGCCTGTTTTTGCGGAGACGATCACATAATTTCCCGGCGGGAGGGAAACGATGTAGTTGCCGCTCATATCCGCGTGGAAACTGGTAATGGTTTTTTTCTGACCGCTCGAAAGAACGAGGAATTCTCTCGATGCGTACGCTTCGGGTGGCGCAGGGCAGGGCATGCCCGGCCGTTCGACGGGGCAATTCGGCCCGATCACAACCTGGCCCCTCAAACTGCCCGTGCCATCGGGCTTCACACAATGCCCGCCGGCATCGGGGTACGCTCCGTCAAGCTTGCACGTATATCCCGCGGGGCACTGGAACGCCGCGATGCCGCCGCAAAAATTTCCTTCCGATACCGTGGTAGACGTCGCATGATGAGCTATCCGAATCATCGAATCGGACACCGACTGTGCCATGAAACGCAGTGTCTGCATCTGGATCGCAAGGATCGCGGCGCAAAGAAACGTAAGGCCCAAGATGAGGGCAAGAATTTTTTTGGCCCGAGGGTTTAGCATGAATTTCTATTCTGCTTTCTGGCGTTTAGTGTCAAAATTCGCGAGAGAAGCCAATTGCCGCCCTACTGGTGCTCGCTCACGATTTTTCCCTTGAGCGTCCGCAATTCTTTGATCGCGGCCTCCGCCTCCCCCGACTTAAATGGCTTCGAGTGCCATAGATAATTCTTCTCCATAAAACTCACGCCCTTGCCCGCGATCGTGTGCGCGATGATCACGGTCGGTTTCTCGTATACCGCCTTCGCCTCGGCAACCGCGGAGATAATTTCATAAAAATCGTGTCCGTCGATCTGGAGCACATGCCAGTTGAACGATTCGTATTTTTCGCGGAAAGGCTCGAGTGGCATGATATTTTCGGTAAAGCCGTCGATCTGAATGTTGTTCCTGTCAACCACGACCGTAAGATTGCTCAATTTATTTTTTCCCGCGAACATCACGGCCTCCCAGGTATTCCCCTCTTCGTGCTCGCCGTCGGAAGTGAGGCAATACGTTTGATATTTTTTGTTATCGAGCTTTGCGGCAAGCGCCATGCCGATCGACTGCGAAATTCCGGAACCCAAAGGTCCGGAAGTTGTCTCGATGCCCGGCAAAACGCCGCGATGTGGATGGCCCTGCAAGCGCGTGCCCAATTGCCGCAGGGTCTTCAATTCCTCAACCGGAAAATAACCCGCGTGAGCGAGCGCCGCATATTGGATCGGGCAGATGTGCCCGTTTGAGAGCACCAAGCGATCGCGATCCGGCCAATTCGGCTTCTTCGGGTTGTGGTTCAGGATGTGGAAATAAAACGCAGTGAAA
>JBGPES010000118.1:0-3508 GCA_041482935.1 Minisyncoccia bacterium
CGGAAAAATTCGCGGCGATCGTTCCCGTCTGCGGCGGGATACGATCGGTGAAAATTACATGGCACGATCTTACCGTTCCCGCCGTGAGCCTTGCCCGCGATCCCTATGCAGATGTCGCGCAAAAAATTGTCTGTCCCGTCTGGACATTTCACGGGATAGAGGACGATACGATCCCGGTGTCCGAAGAGCGGCTGATGGTCGGAGCTTTGAAGTCCGCCGGTCGGTCCGTAAAGGCAACCGAATACGAGCGCATGAGCCACCACATATGGGATAAAACCTACTCGAGTCCCGAGCTGTGGAAATGGCTGTTTGCGGAGCGAAAGCCGTAAGATATGATGATGATGAGAGTGCTTCGATGGGGGGGGATTGTATGAGCGAATGCGGTAATGATTTTCGGGAACGACTGCTGTTTGTCGGATCCAAGGAGCTGGGCGTGGTCTTTCACAATCTTGAGACGAATGAACTCCGGCCGCACAAGGATGGCATCTCGGATCTCGCCAAGTTCGTTGGCAGGAAGGTAACTATCAACTATGGTTGAGCGCCTCAAACGCGGGGCACGGTTCGTGCCCGTGAGGATTGGTATTTTCTCGAAGTGCAGGAATAAATAAGCATCGGCGCGATAAACATCGCGCCCTTTTTATTGTCGTTTTTCATGTTTCGTGCTAGGTTTGTCCATAGTAGATTCGCGATTTGAAATAGGGAGAGAGGTTTATATGAAAAGGATCGCATTTGCGTTGTTGTTCGTTGTATTTGCCGGAGGAAGCGTTTTGGCCCAATCAGCGGATTCGGGGAAACAGCAGGCATCGCCGCAGGAGTTGGAACGGTTCCTTGGCCTCAGAGCCTACGACCTTTTGATGCGGGCAAAGATGAAAACGGCGAGCGTTGACTATGTTTCGGACGAAGAGCAAGGCCGTCAGTGCTACGACGAAACCATTGGAAGTAAGGACATGGGCTTATTGGTTGCCGAAGGTCCGGCGTATCTATATGCTGCAAGGTTTTCCCGCGCCCTCATCGACTCCGTCGATCGCCAGAGTCTTTCCGGCAAAACCGATGCTATTATTCTACTCGGTATTTTTGGAAAAACCGTGAACGATGAGCCGCAGGCCTTCAGCTGTCCCGGAGGGTTGATTGCGATTGAAGAAAAAATCCTCGCGTACGCCGAAAACGAAGTTCCATTCGCCTTTGTGGCTGCCCACGAATTGGGGCACAGTGTTTTGCGGCATGATGCCGAACGGACGCTGATCGTGGAATTCGTGAACCGCGCGCTTCCCTCTCTTTATCAGAGGCAGACCATCCGATGCGAGCCGGATGACGCAGGTTGTCTTGCTGTCATAAAAAAGATGGATTCGCTTGAGGAAGAGGTGCGCGAACTCCAGGAAGAAGAAGCGGACCAGTGGGCTTTGCGGCTCATCACAAAGATGGGCTACAAAGGGGACGATGCGTTTGCTTATCTGAATCTCTTAAGTTCTTATTACGGGAACCGCGTCAATGAACTTCGTGCCTGGAGCAAACGAGAGCATATCGATCTTACCGCGGGTGAAGCGTTTGTGGTCGCCAAGCCCGATGTCTTCACGGAACTGCACAGGCAATTCGCAAAAAAATATCCCCATATCGTAAAACAGAGAAGTCCTTTCGGACGGAATTAAACTGAGCAAGAAACAACAAGACCCGCCATTCGCAAAGAATGCCGGGCCTTTTTATTTTGTCGCCTTTATGCAAAACCCGTCGTGCTCGTGTTCGCGGGTAGGTCCTCTATCTCGCAGACTCCGCCTACGCATGCCAATTCCTTCTTCACGTCCGTGGTATCGCTCTTTTCATAGAGCAGGACCTGTGCGAAATCTATTTCCGGCATCTTCGCCACGAGTTCTTCGTACCGCTCTTTCGTGATTTCTTCATATGGTGCCAGGAGATAGGCGTGTTCTTCGCGGGGAAGGAAGGATAAGCCGCCGATGATGTTCCAGTTTTCGTGGAGCCAGTTCGCGACGGCGATCCATTCGTTCGTTCCCACGGAGATCGTGACCGACGGATTGTGTTCGCAATATTTTGTTTTTACCGTTTTCCAATGCGCGAGCTGATCGAGTGCCGTGATGCTGTCTTTGGTAACGGCGTCCTCCGGAGATTTTACGGGGAAGCCGATAACGAATGTGTTTGCCGCAGACGCCGACTGCCCGACTTCGGGCGAGTAGGGGATCTTCTGGTCTTTCATCATATGGAAGAGAGCGTCGGTCGAAGCGATGCGCACGCGGCGGATATAATATTTTGCATGGCGCGGATGCAGGCCCGAAGAAGAGTCGACGGTTTGCGAGAGATTGCCCGAAGGCTTCACGCACGTGATCGAGGTAGATACGTTGATGCCAAAGCGTTTCGCGAAGTCTTCATTCACCGCGATCGAATAGTCGCGCATCTTGCGGAGAACGCTTTCATTCCGCACGGCGGGGCAATCCCACTGGCCGGTGATGGAAACGCCAAGAAGGCGTTCGCGGTCGCAGTTTTCCTTCCACTCTTTGGAAAGAAACGGGAAGTTAGTGAGCGTCGATTGGTAGGTTCCGAGGATCGTCGCGATCCGCATTTTTTTCATGAGCGATGCTTCGGTATCCTCCGCGCGGGCGACAACTTCCGAGAGATTGCAGAATTCCTTTGGCTGAAGGAGGATTTCGCCGCAGGGATTGGTGCCGATTTTCGAGATTTCGCTTTTCAATACTTTCTTTCGTCGTTCCGGTATCTGATAGGTGAGTCCGCCGCGGTTGAAGATGCCCCGTTCACCCGTGCCGCTCTTTGCGAGAGCGATCCATTCTTCGAGGAACTGGGCGGAGGTGGGTTTTTCGTTATATACCGCCGAGTTATTGGCCATAGAGCGTTGCGGTTCGGCGGACCAGAATTGGCCGGTTTTTGCATTCCGCATTTCCGGATCGTCGAGATCGGAGAGCGAGATCATCGCGCTTCTGCGTACGCCGCCCGCGACGACCACTTCGCCGATCTTGCAGCAGATGTCGTGCACATCGATATTCGAAAGCCTGCGGCCCTGGTGGGCGAATATTTTTCTCCGCGCGAAGATGAGAAGCGCGCGCAACGGTTCGGGGCCGGAACTTTTTCCGCCCATCGTTTTGAGGCGCGCGCCCGCGGGCCGGAGTTCCGAGAAATCAAAATCGATATCTTTCCCGTCGAACCAGGTCTTGAGTCCAAGCGTTAATGCCGTGCACCATCCTTCTTTGCTGTCGGCAACCACATGGTGGCCTAGTTTTTTTCCGGACTGATGTTTTATCTGAGGAAGTTTTTGGACGCTCTGGCTCTCGACGGAAAATCCCACGCCCGTGCCGCACATCGAAATGTACATAATCTCCGCAAAATCTTCTGGTTTCGAGGGCGCGATGTATGAGCAGTTAAATGCGGCGACGTTCGTGGCACGCGCGGCTTTTCCTGCGAACTGCAGGAGCCTCATCGAAGGCATTGCCTCCTGGTTCAGGATCGCTTCGCGGATTTCGGCGTACTCGGCATCGGTCAATTTTCC
>JBGPES010000119.1:0-3454 GCA_041482935.1 Minisyncoccia bacterium
CGCAGTAAAGTTGCTGCGATATTTTTTTGTGAGACGATTACGTCCATTCTCCTCGGCCAGGCTGGTCGCACTGCCGCGTCGAGCGGACTGGTTTCGTTGAACCTCTCACTGTCGTGTGCGTCGGGCAGGATTCGAACCTGCGTAGCCCAATGGGCGCCAGATTTACAGTCTGGTACGATTGACCACTCCGTCACCGACGCAATGTAATTAAGCCTGGTTTCCGTTGCTCTCGCCGCTTTTATTCTGACTCGCTATTTCCTTAAAATCAATAGCCGGGACCTTGCCGTTCGAGGGACTTTCCGGCTTTATCTTCTGCAAATGGCCGCTCACCGAGTTATCGGCCTTCAAGAGAACCACCCGGAGTTTCCGCAAAAACTTGAAAAGGAAACCGTTCAACGCCAAATCTATCCGTTCCGGAATCTCGGAGGCAACCCAGCGCTCGAGCACTCCTTTTTTATCTTCCGTCCCGCTGTTCTCGATGCGGGGCAGCGTGCGCACCGTCACGTACAATACGATGCCGACCGATACAAGGAGAATATTCGTAAAGATGAATTGAAGCATGTTTTAGCTTGTCCTATATCTCGATCCGGTAGAACTTATTGATCCGGACGTTTTCTCCCACTTTGCCGATCACTTCGTTTACGAGATCTTTCACGAATCGTGATTCGTCTTTGATGTAGGGCTGATTCATGAGGGCGTCCACATTTTCCGGAGCCGCAGCCGCGATCTGCATCACAAGTTCATGCGCGAGTTTTTTGAAAGGGTCCGAGCGAACGACGAAATCCGTTTCGGCTCGCACCTCAACCAATACGCCGATCCGTTCGTTGTGTACGTAGGACTCGACGAGTCCCGCGCCGGTCTCTCGTCCCGACCGTTTCTCGACTTTCGCGAGGCCGCGTTCCTGGATGACTTTTTTCGCGGCGTCGAAATCGCCTTTTGCTTCCTGGAGCGCTTTTTTACAATCCATCACTCCCGCGCCCGTCATTTCACGAAGTTTTTGAATGTCTGAAGCGGAACTCATGCCAAAAATTGTTTTCGTTGCGAAATGCGAGATTTTCGCGCGAAAGCCGTGAAGCTCGACGAAGGAATAGCTTGCGCTATTGCGAGGAGAGATGAGCGGCTTGCAGCCGAAAATATCGTCATTTTAGCAGAAAGAAAATTTTTGGCATGAGTTCTACTTTCCATGAGTATGTGCTATCGGTTCTTTTGCCGGTCCTTCTACTGTCGGCAAAACGACTGCGCGCGCGGCGACCCCTTCGTCCATCGCCGCCTCCACCTTTTCCAAGAACCAATTGATGCTTCTCCGGGAATTATCGTTTCCGGGCACAAGATACTGAAGACATTCGGGGTTGGAATCCACGTTCGCCAGGGCGATCACGGGGATCTTCAATCTGTTCGCTTCGAGCACGCCGGTCGTGTGCATATTCGAATCAATGACCAAAACCGCATCCGGCTCTTTCGTAAGATTTTCCAATCCGCCAAAAAATTCCTTCAAACGATTCATTTCTTTTTCCAATCCAAGCCGTTCTTTCTTTGTGTATTTTTCCAAAGCGCCTGTCGCAAAATCGCTCCTCAACTTCTTGAAATACTCCACCCGTTTCGAAATGATCCTGAAATTCGTGATCGTTCCCCCAATCCAGCGATTGGTCACGTAGGGCATCTTGAACTTCGTGGCGAGCCGCATAATGCTTTCCTCCGCCGCGGGCTGGGTTCCCACGAGAAGCACGAGGCCGTTATTCCGCACTTTCTCTTTGAGAAAACCGAGAGCGTTTTCAAGCAATTCCGCTGTTTTTCCGAGATTGATGATCTCGATTCCGGCGCGGTTCGTGAGCACGAACGGCTTCATTTTCGGATTCGTCTTGTTCTTCTTTCGGCCATAAAAAACTCCGGCCTCGATCATCTCGCGGGAGGCCTCTTCCGGATAGGCAAGCGTTTGGCTGGTTGTAACTACTTCGTCAGGCATATTGAGAAATAGTATAGACGATGGAGGTGTCTGCGTCAAGCTGTGAAAAAAAGGGGTGGAACAATCTAAGGATCATTCCACCCCGAGACATACAAGGCTGGGGGCCGGAAATCGCGTCACAGGCGATACCAGCCTCCCCGAGGACGACCGGCGCAGATGGAGCGTCGGTAGCTTCGTACACATCATCACTACCGCATGCAGGGTGCCCGCGGAGCGGCGCACCCAGTGAAGAACTGATTATAGCAAACCTACAAAATTCGTCAAGAAAAGGTCAGCCAGCACCGAAGTTGACGCCTGCCCGGGGTGTTCGATGTTAAAAAAGGGTGTGTCATTTCTGACACACCCGCTTCGTTTACTCTAGTGCCGCCTGCGATTCGACTCTATGCGTCCCGTATAAATGATGCTTGGTTTTCGTCGATCGCGCGGATGCCGAGTTTTCGGCATTCTACTCGTGGCTTGTTGCATAGCCCAAATTGCAGCCCGGAATGCTTCTGCGTGTTTATCGAGCGTGTCGCGAAATAACGATCCGGACTGGATAATGCCGAGAGCAACTTCCAGTTTTGTACTTTCGCTGGCATCGTTTGTTCTCCTCACCAGTATGCCGAGCACGCTCATTGTTTCCTTGCACGCATTCATCTTGTTTGGATCAAATCGTCCAGCAACCAATTTCGAAAGGAATTCTATAGCTCTCCCTATGCTCCTTTTTGACACGACACTCATGAGCCCATCCTCCCTATGTCAGATGCATTACAAGATTTGCAGATATTATACTATTTATAAATTTATATGTCAATGTTTGCGTAATGGTTCAATAGCTTGGAATCACCCTCGCGGTGCCGCAAGCTATGAATATGGCATATACAAACAATCCTGAGAGGCCTCATGTTCGCATGGAGGCAGTTCGTTTGGTTCGGTTAGGATGGAGCACGAGAAAGGTCGCGCGGCACATGGGATTCACGCAGAGTGCAATCGTGAAGTGGGTAAAGCGGGCGCCACACGACAGAAGGGCGCAGATCATTCCCACGGTGTCATCACGGCCACACCAACATCCGCATGAGCTTGCTCCAGATATCGTCGAAGCGGTCGTCACATATCGCAAGAAATATCATCGCGGGGCGGAAGTGCTTCAGGAACTTCTTCGGCGAGATGGTATCCTCGTTTCTCTCTCATCCGTAAAGCGGACGCTCAAACGCAATGAGCTAACCTATCCAAGCAAGTGGAAAAAGTGGCACCAGTACCCGCCGCGGCCGGTACCCGAACGCCCGGGAATTCTCGTTGAAATCGACACGCACCGCAGCCTGCGATTCGTAGACGGAGCAAAAATCATTTCTCCGTTCGGCTTCCAAACGCTCCAATCCGATCATGGATCGGAGTTTTCGAAGTGGTTCACGAAGCGTATCATGGAACGCAGCATGGCACACCGGCACTCGAGAGTGAGGACTCCCAATGACAATGCCCACCTCGAACGGTGGAACCGCACCCTGCAGGACG
>JBGPES010000120.1:0-3417 GCA_041482935.1 Minisyncoccia bacterium
GATATCGGAAATATTTATCTGATGTTCTCGAACGCGCTTTCGATCGTTTCGTACCAATTGGGCAAGAATGCGCGGAAGAATGCCGATGTGATCTTGCGTCCGCCGGTATCTCAATTCAATTGGCTTGAATTCGGTAAGACCCGGGAGATCATAAGGGCCGGCGCCCAAGAAGCGCATCTGCATCTTAAAGAGATTCGCGAAAAGTTGGGAATGGCGCAACCGAAGAAAACCATCGGAGAAAAGTTCATGGACTTTCTCAATTTAGACGAGTAGAATTTTGGTTTAAGAATTCTCTATGAAGAGTGTATACGAAAATTTACCCGACACGCCGGGCGTCTATTTGATGAAAGACGCGCATGGCGGGGTGCTTTACATTGGCAAGGCCGGCAATCTGCGCCGCCGGGTTTCGAGTTATTTTGAACGCCCTGCACGCCTGCCTGCCGGCAGGCAGGATTCGCGCATTCAAAAGCTCGTGAGCGAGATCAGATCGATCGATCATAGACAGACAGACACCGCGATAGAAGCGCTCATTCTTGAGGCGAAACTGATCAAAGAATTGCGGCCGCCGTTTAACGTTAAAGAAAAAGATGACAAAAGTTTCTTATACGTTGAGATTACAAAGGAAGCGTTTCCGCGCGTTTTGTTAGTAAGGGGCAGAGATCTTGGAGATGGCAAGAGGCTTGCCCCGACACTAAACGAGCGCCTGGTCCCTAACGCCAGTGCGGAAGCACGTAGGCGTATCGCTCGTTTTAGTGCGGGGTTCGGGCCATTCACATCGGCTGCGAGTATCCGCGAAGCTCTGCGCATTCTTCGAAAAATTTTCCCCTGGAATACCCATTTGGCCGATACACTCGGGAAATTTGGCCGGCCTTGTTTCGACTACGAGATCGGGCTTTGTCCGGGAACGTGTGTGAACATGATCACAAAAACGGAATACCGTAAAAATATTAATAATTTGAAGCTTTTCTTCGGCGGCGAGAAAAAAAAGATTTTACGGAATTTGGAGAAAGAGATGGCTTCGGCGGCGAAGTCATTGGAATTCGAAAAAGCCGAAAAATTGCGCCGCCGGATGTTTGCCTTGCAACATATCCGCGATGTGGCGCTTATCCATGATTCGGAAGGCCCGTCATTCGAGGCGAGCGGAATGAAACCCTATCGCATTGAAGGCTATGATATTTCGAATATTTCAGGGACGTCGGCCGTTGGTTCCATGGTGGTATTCATGAACGGCGAGCCGGACAAGAATGAATATCGCAAGTTTAGGATAAGAACGGTCGAGGGCGCGAACGATGTTGGTATGATGCGAGAGGTTTTAAGCCGACGCTTCGAGAATAGTTGGGCGTTGCCCGGCCTCATTTTGATTGACGGCGGCCTGGGGCAGGTGAATGCCGCGTGGAAGGTGCTCAAAGAGTTCGGTTTGAAGATTCCGCTTGTGGGCATTGCGAAGGGTGCCCAGCGGAAGCGGAACGACATTATCGGAAAAATCCCCGAAGGTGTATCGCTCGCCACGCTCATCAAAGTGCGCGACGAAGCCCATCGCTTCGCGATCAAGTACCACAAAAAAGTGCGGGGGAAAGAGTTTATGAATTAGCAAGATTCACTTCCAGTCTCTTGCTCGATGCATAGAATAAGCAGACACCGGCAATCGCCGCAACAACAAAGATGTATCTTAAATTCGAGACCAGCAAGAGGGCGGACGCGTAGATGATGATCCTTCCGATAATCACGGGAAATTCCCTGAACAAAATGAATGTAGCCCCTCCTTCGTGCTTGCCCGCGTCGTATACTACGGTATTAAGCGGAATAAGTATCAACGCTTCGAAGAAGGCAACGCCGAGGGTAATCATGTAGAAAGCGATTGGTGTATGCGCGAAAAACCTGATGATCCAGGCTGCGGTGATGATTGCGGCACCCGCCATCATAAGTTTTCGTTTATCCATCCTGTCGGCGTATTTGCCGACGAGAAGAAGGAAAAGCACGCTTCCCATGCTATCGATCGTTCCGATATATCCGATCGAGAGGATGCTTCTGAAGCTCAGGTAAACGAAAATCGGCCAGATAATGGCCTCGGCGTCTTCCCGTAAATTTTCGAAAATATCCGCGGCGACGTACTTATGGTATTTTTTGGACAAAGCAAAAACGTTGCGAAGTTTCAGGGTTTCCTTATACGGAAATTCAGGAAGCGAGAGTAGCGGAAGTGCAGACAAAAGATAAATCGCGCCTGCAAGAATAAAAACAGATTGGAATCCGAAATAGATCACCATGAAACCGGATATAAACGGGGCAAAAATACCGATGGTCTTTGAAAAAGCGAAGAACCTTCCGAGATTACTTCCCATTTCTTCCGTTGTCGATGCGTTTGTGATCCAAATATGGAGCGGGAACCAGTAGAGCGAGGCCTGGAGGGCATTCACGAGCGCGATCAGATAGATCGGAGTTCCGTATCGGTCAATCGTGTAGAGCAAGAAGAAATAGAGAAATAAAAAGGGATACCCGATGAGCACTGTTTTTCTGAGGCCGACCGAACGGGCAATTCGATCCGCGAGAAAAAAGAAAAGAAAAACGGCAAGGCTGTAGATAAAATAGAACCAAAGAACTTCAGCTACCGGGACTCGGCGGCTCAGAAGATAGATGGGTATAAAAATCCCCACAAACGACCCAGCGAGGCCGTACGTAGCATTCATCGCGTAGATTTTGTTGAGCGGCTTTATCTCCATCTCGTTTGGTTCAGCGTTGTAATCCCTGTGGGCAGAACGTACCGAGGTTTTTTACTGCACCGTCACGGTCGCCTTGAGTGTCGGATACTTTTCGGAATAGAAGTTATATGATCCGGGGGTGAGCACCGAAGTATCGAAGTTCAATGAATCGCCGGGTTGGATCGTCATCGGGCTGAAGCTCGTGAGCGTGAGCGTGATCGCCACGGGGTCGTTATTCGTGAAGATCAATTTGCTTCCTTTCTTGGCCGTGGCCGCGGAAGGCGTAAACGTATAATTTTTGTTCGTGAACGTGTAGGTGTTTATTGTCACTTCGTTCGGATAAATAATCGTGAATGGAGCGCTCATAATCGAGGAGATCGGCTTCCCGCCGTCGAAGATCGCTTTGACGACGTATGCTCCGACTGCCACGGTTTTTTTCGACGGACTCGTGCGGGTTACAAAGAGGTCGCGCGTGTTCCATGCGTAAGAAGTTTGATGGACCGCCGTTTGCGAGATCCATCCCACTATTGAATCATCAGCAGCGTTTACAAGATAAAGGGCGCCCGTCATACCAGTTTCTTTGTTCCACGAAATTACATTATCGGTTCCGAGAACTAATTTTGCACCGGATACCGGAGCGGTGAAGTTGAGTGTCTTTGGGGGAGCAGGGATTGGCGCGGGTGCCGGCGGATACGGGGGATAAGAAGGACGTACTGTCGGC
>JBGPES010000121.1:0-3413 GCA_041482935.1 Minisyncoccia bacterium
ATTATGATTTCAGCTTCTCGGGCCTCAAAACATCCGTACTCTATTATCTGCGGGACATGAAGCGCGCGCCGGATGAAAAAGAAAAGGCGGATATCGCCGCCGGGTTCGAACAGGCCGCGATCGACGTACTTGTGGCAAAAACGAAGCGGGCCGCCGAGGAATGCGGAGCCGAATCAATCCTCCTTTCGGGGGGTGTCGCCGCGAACAAGCATCTCCGCAAGGCCTTGAAGCGGACGGCTGGGCTCATCGGCGCGAACTTTTTCGTTCCCGACTTCAAATATAACCTCGACAACGCCGTAATGATCGCCGCGGCCGGCTACTTCGCGCATCTCCGCAAAAAAAGATACAAGTTTGAAGCGCAAGGAAATTTGGAGATATGAAATAAAAAGTCCGGATCTCATAAAGAATCCGGACGATTTTTCTCCACCCGGGAACCGGCATCATCCTTGATGTAAAAATTTCCGGATGGAACTGCCATAACAGATGAACGCGGTTATCCAAAACGTCGCCCAGATAAAAGCTCCCAAAATCCAAGTAATGCCGTTCGTAAGACGGGCGAGCACTATAAAACTGACGATCATCATGGCCATCACGAGCGCAACGAGAATGAAGATTGGCAAAAACATTGTGCCTCCCGCGGGAGAAAAACGCTAGATGCATTTTAACTGAGGACCGGGCACTTGTCGAACGAGCTCGGCGTGGTAGCACCAGAACTAAAAATCCCCGTACGGGGATTTTTAGTTCGAATACCGACTTCCGATACTATTTCGCCTGCGTTCCGCCTTGCGGTGCGGGAGTAATTGTTTGCGGCGCAGCCGTTCCCCACTGCGGCATCATGCCGTATCCACCATATCCACCGCGTATCATCATGCGGGAGTAACTATTTTCACGGAATCCGCCGTAGCCGCCAAGTTCCGCCTTAAATTCGCCGATCTTCACGCCAAATGCGAAGACGAATGCAACGAGTATGGCGAGAAGAATGACGCGGAACAGGCGGAAACCCCAGCCTCCCAAATGCCCTCCGTGGTATGCGCACATGCCCCTGCCCTGGCACATCCAGCACCTGCATCCTTCCGGATGATTGCCCATCGTCGGCTTATTCGGCTGATTGTTTTGTTCGTTCATATGTTTGATTGGTTAAAAATGCACAACGACCTTTATCATCCTGCTTCACCTATATATATACGATCCGCGGTTCGATCTTGGTGCACGCAGTAAAAGATTTCTTTGGAAAAACCTGGAAAATCCGATATAATTCATGTATTATGGCCCCGTTAGAAGCCCCGCCTATCGGCAGGCAGGCGCGGTCGCATTATCATAAAAATGCCAATATCTATAAAATGGAAAAGTCGTATGCAACAATTAATTCTCTGCGGAGCGCGATGACCGCGACCTGCTTCTAACGGGATGGAACCAAGATACGACATCAACGAGGTTGAAGCCCGCATTTACGCCGCCTGGGAAAAATCAGGATATTTTAATCCGGACGTCTGTATCGAAAAAGGCGTAACGAAAAAGGACGCCGAGCCCTTTTCAACCATCCTCCCTCCGCCGAACGTGACGGGCGAACTGCACATGGGCCACGCCGCGATGCTCGTGATCGAAGATATCATGGTGCGCTATAACCGAATGAAAGGAAAGAAAACGCTCTGGGTGCCGGGCACGGACCACGCCGCAATCGCCACGCAATCGAAGGTGGAGAAGATGATCTCGAAAGAAGAGAAGAAGAACCGGCACGACCTGGGCCGCGAAGAATTTTTGCGCCGCGTGAATGAATATGCCCAAAAGAGCCACGACTTCATCGTGAAACAAGTGAAGCGCATGGGCGCATCGCTCGACTGGAGCCGCGAGGCGTACACGCTCGACGCAACGCGCGAGAAAGCGGTACATGCTGCATTTCAAAAACTCTACGACCTGGGACTTATCTATAGAGGCAACCGTGTCGTGAACTGGGACCCAAAAGGCCAGACCGTGATCTCTGACGACGAGATCATCTACGAAGAACGCAAAGCGAAACTTTATACGTTCCGTTATTCAAAAGACTTCCCCATCGCGATCTCGACCACGCGCCCCGAAACGAAGGTCGGCGATACCGCCGTGGCGGTGCATCCCGCGGACCAGCGCTATAAAAAATTCGTGGGCAAAGAATTTGACGTCGACTTTGTTGGCGTCCCGCTCCACATAAAAGTGATCGCCGACGAATCCGTTGAAAAAGACTTCGGCACGGGGGCTTTGGGCGTTACTCCCGCACATAGCCCGATCGACTGGGAAATGGCGCAACGTCACAAGCTGCCTTTGGTGCAGGTAATAGATGAACGTGGGAGAATGACGGTCGAAGGACCCTTCGACTCCGCTCAGGGCAAGCCGCTGAAGGGCATGAAAACGATTGAAGCGCGCGCATTAATAGTGGAGGAGCTTCGCAAGAACGACCTTATCGAAAAGGAAGAGGAGATCACGCAGAATGTTCCGACCGCCGAGCGCACCGGCGCGATCATCGAGCCGCTGCCGAAATTGCAGTGGTTTATGGACGTGAATAAGAAGTTTAAAGTTGAAAGTTCAAAGTTAAAAGAAGTTAAAAGTGGCTCCGAGAAAACACTTAAGGAGCTCATGAAGCACGCGGTCGAGAGCGGCGAGATCAAGATCGCGCCCGACCGCTTCGAAAAGATCTACTATCACTGGATCGACAATCTGCGTGACTGGTGCATCTCGCGACAGATCTGGTTCGGGCACCGGATCCCCGCCTGGTACTGTTTGCATTGCCAGGATGTGAAGCTGGAGCAAAAAACCACCTCACGCTGGTTTATACTCCGCCATGGCGAAACGGATTGGAATAAAGAACGCCGCTTCCAGGGCAATACCGATATACCGCTGAACGATACGGGGATCGCGCAAGCGAAACGAGCCGCCGAAGTATTGAAACTTAAAAAGGTGGACCTCGTCATCACCTCGCCCCTCCTTCGCGCAAAACAAACGGCAGAGATCATCGCGAAGGAATGCGGCGCGGAACTTCTCGTCGAGAACGATCTGCGGGAACGGGATTTCGGCGAATGGGAAGGGCTCCAGCACGATGAGATCGTGAAGAAATATCCGGAATCGTTCGCACGGCGGCTCGAGCCCGATTTCCAGATTCCGGGCGGCGAATCATGGGGGGCTGTTGCGACCCGCGTATGGAACGTGTTTCAAAAATATCACCCGGCTCATGGACACAAAAACGTCGCCATCATCGGGCACGGCGGCGTTTCCCGCATTCTTCAGTACAAACTGAAAAATATTCCTATCGAAGCGTCGGTACTCGTGGGCAATGCGGAGGTCTGGGAAGTTGAGCAAGGTACCCCGTGCAAAAAATGCGGCGGCACATTCTACGAGCAAGATCCCGACACCCTGGATACCTGGTTCTCATCGGGACTCTGGCC
>JBGPES010000122.1:0-3334 GCA_041482935.1 Minisyncoccia bacterium
ACGCCGATAAATTTCGAGATATGATTCATCCTTGTCTTTCGCAACGTCTTTTTTGAGCGTCGCTTCTATATATTTCACGGGCCCTTTATCGATATCGGCAAACGCCAGCGGGATTTTTTCGTTTTCTATGCCGAACACCCGCAGAAGGTCAGTAACCGGCATCTTTCTCTTGCGGTCGATCTTCACTCCGATTGCTCCATCGATATCGGTCTCGAATTCCAGCCACGCGCCGCGGTTCGGAATGATCTTTGCGCCGAAAAGCTGGCGCCCCCTCCACGGAACCGCCGTAAAATATGATCCCGCCGAGCGTATTAGCTGGGAGACGACCACGCGCTCAACGCCGTTGATGATGAACGTGCCGCGCACGGTCATGATCGGGAAATCGCCGAAGTACACCTCCTGTACTTCCTTGCGCCCGCTGGATTTATTCGCGAGGTGAAGCTTTACCCGCAAAGCCGCTTCGTAGGTCGCATCTTTATAACGGGCCGTCGTCTCATCGTATTTCGGTTCGTCAAAACGATACTCTTCGAATTTCAATTCTATTTCTTTTCCCGTATGATCAAAAATCGGAGAAATTTCATCGAAAAGTTCGCGCAAGCCCTTTTCGCGAAACCATTCATATGATTTGAGCTGAGTCTCGTTCAAATTGAACGGCTTAATCAGCGCGCGCGCCTTTGAAAAAACTTTTGTGGATAAAAATTTTGGCATCGCTTCAAAAATTGTCCGCGGAAAAGTTAATAAAAAATATTTGCGGCGAAACGTCCCGTTCCGGCACGCGCCGGATTTCCATGAACGTTGTTGCGCCCAAAACACAAAAGTCCTCTTCGCGGAAAGAGGATTCTTGTTTTTATTCTGTGGTTACTATGTATTTAACACAATTTTGTTCGTCTCTGTCAACCCCTCACCTTTTGGTTCGGCCACGCCAAAAGGTGAGGGGTTGAGTTTACTTCAAATATATCGCCTTATTTCTGCTCTGCTCATCAAGCGTCCGGGCAAACATGGTCTTACCGGTCTTGGGGTCGCTCAGGTAAAACCAGTAGGGCGAACTCTTCGAATGCAGCACTGCCTGAATCGCCACAACTCCAGGATTCCCAATGGGTCCTGGCGGTAAACCACCGTATAAGTAAGTATTATATGCGGAATCGATTTTGAAGTCAAGCGGGGACAGTGGATAACAATTCCCCCCTCCGGAGGGAGATACTGCCTCCTTGATATAGCAAATTGTCGCGTCCACCTGGAGCGGCATCTTCGCGGCAAGCCGTTTTCCAAGAATTCCGGCGACAATCTCTTCGTCGTTGCGATTGGGAACCTCTTTTTGCACGATTGAAGCGAGAATCAAATTGGATCCCCAGTTTTTCCGATCTGCAGCCAGAAGCGGCGCGGCTTTTATTCCAAAATTATCTTCGAATTTTTTGAGCGCGTCCCGTGCATCGGAATCGGCAAAGAATTTATAGGTGTCGGGAAAAAGCGTGCCTTCGATATTTTCCTGTTTGTTGAGTGCGGCAAGGCTGCCCGGCGTGAGCACCCCCGCGCCGCTCAATAGTTTGTCAATGTCATATACGGAGGCGCCTTCGAGAATCGTAATGGTCACCTCCCGATGCGAACCCGATACGAGCTCGTCCATTATCTCCCCGCTCGACATCGTATCCCTCAATTGATACACGCCGGGCTTCAATTTCGAGACCGAACCGGTGAAGAACGAGAGTGCATAAAATGCCGTACGCGACCGAATCAGGTTTTCCGTTTTAAGATCGCCCACGATCTCGCGAAATCCTTCTCCTGATTTTACCTCAAAGGAATATGGCTGCGTATTCCCTCCCTGCGCCGAAACTGGCCGGAGTTCGTTCTCGTAAAAGAAAAACCCGAGAATTCCAAGGGCAAAAATGACCGCAAACGATATAATGACGACCTTTTTATTTTGAAAATATGTCATAGAACCTCAAAAAAATATCACGATTTTCTTCGAATCCCGTTCACGATCGACAAAAGAAAGGAATTCGCAAGCAAGCTCGATCCGCCGTAGCTCAAAAACGGGAAGGTGACGCCGATCACGGGCATAAGCCCCGTCTCCGACCCGCCATTCAGGAGGAATTGCAGGCCGAACACCATCGCGGTACCGAGGCATATGAATTTTTCGAAATTTCCCGGAGATTCCGCGCCGATTTTCAAAATCTCCAGGATGAGCGCCACAAGACATATGATTACGACAAAGCCGCCGACGACACCCCACTCTTCAACAAGCGCCGCAAAAATAAAATCGCTCGCGGGCTCGGTCAAAAAACCGAGCTGGGTTTCCGGCCCCTGGCCGTATCCCTTCCCCCAGAAACCCGCCGAGCCGATCGCGATCTTCGCCTGGGTAACGCTGTAGTTTATGCCGAGCGAATTCGCCTGTGGATACAAAAATCCGACGATGCGGGCGCGGTGATAATCTTTAAGCACGTAAGCCCACACAAAACCAGCGGCGAGCGCGAATACGAGAAACGCCACGAGCGTACGCCGAAGCGGAAGCCCAAGAAGCAAAAGGAAACCGAACCAAATGCCGAAAAAAATGACCGTCGAGCCGAGATCGGGCAATTTCACCGCAATCGCAGCGGGAATGGCAAACAGCAGAAATGAAGTGAAAATATTTTCCCAACGGGCGATCGCAAGGTGTCGGCGGCTGAAATAACTCGCATAGAGAAGAATGAGCGCGACTTTCACGAGTTCGACCGGCTGGATATTCAAAGAACCGAACACAATCCAGCTTTTCGTGTTGCGGATCGTCGGCGCCGCCGCATACGCAAAGAGAAGCAAGAGAATCGCGACCGCATATAATCCCCCGATCGCCCAACGATAGCTTAAAAGGAGGCGCCAATCAAAAAACAGAAACAATAAAAGAATACCGACGCCGAGAGATATCCAGAGAAGCTGGAGAAAAAACAGGCTCGAGGAAATACTCGAGAGCGTGATAAGGCTTGCGGCGATTAAAATTCCGACTGGAAGGAGAAGGGCGAGCATGAGTTAGTAAATAGAAAATAGAAGATATGAATTAGGATAACGCAGAAGGCGCGAATTGGCCAGAAAACCATTGAATTTGCTCGGATTTTTGGATTTGATAAACCTCATCAACATGTGCTACGATGCCTTCAGTTCGGCGGTATGGAGCTTAAAGATGAACGAAAAAGCTTTCTGGAAGGTAGCGGAAAAGTTACTTGATAATGTAGGGATTTACGTCTTGGTGATTGGCCTGTTGATGATGGGCATTGCCTTGCTGTTGCCGGTCAACAAGTTCTGTGTGATCATCTTCGTCTTAGGCGCCATTGCAACATCGGGCATCACCATCTCAATGATCTAC
>JBGPES010000123.1:0-3307 GCA_041482935.1 Minisyncoccia bacterium
CGAAGGCGATCAACCGCGCGCTGGGCCGCAAGGGCAAGGTCTGGGACGTCCGCCACGAGCGCCATGACCTCCGCACCCTTCGCGAGGTTCGCCGTAATGATCATGGGCAAAAGCTCGGGTGTGAGCCCCACGGCAATGGCCACGGCGAATAAGAAAATATCAAGCACCGGCTTTTGTTCGAAGAAAATATTCAAAAGGATGATGGCAAGTACCAAGAAGAGCGTCAGGCGGAAAATAAACAAACTGAAATCTTTTATATTCTTTTCGAATTCGGTAGGCGGTTCGGCGTCTTTGAGCCTTGTCGCAATATCGCCGATCTTCGTATGCAGGCCGGTCGCCACGGCGACCGCAAGCCCCACCCCCGAAACGACGCTCGTCCCCATGTACAACAGACGCGCATCGCCCGATTTCACGGATTTCTCGGCCGGAAGCGATTCGCCGGTCAAGATCCCTTCATTCGCGAATATGTCCTTTTCCTCGAGAAGAATGCTGTCGGCGGGCACGATGTCCCCTGCCGTAAGCTCGAATATATCTCCCGGAACCACCTCTTCTGTTTTTCGTTCTTTTACCTCGCCGCCTCGATAAACCGCCGCCGTAATGTTTACTTTTTCCTTTAGCTTTTCCGCCGCCTGGCTCGATTTATAGGTATTCAAAAAATCTATCACCGTGCTTCCCACGACGATCAAAAGAATGGCGATGGAATTGAATACCGATCCCAAGAATCCCGAAATGACCGCCGCAATGATCAAGAGGATAAGGATCGGACTCTTGAATTTCGAAAGCAAAAGAATGAGGGGCCTTATTTTTCTTTCGCCTCCGACCTCGTTGCGGCCGAACGCTTGCAAGCGCTTTGCCGCCTCCTGCGCCGAAAGGCCATTCTTCGAGGTTTCGAGCAGTTTGAGAATTTCTTCCGATGTTTTTCCGGTAAGAACTTTTAGATCGAGATCTGCAGTCATTGATTTCATTATATCAACAATGGAAGACCGGCGCTTTTTAAAAATCGGGAATGAAAAACCCGGCGGTTGTACGCCGAGTTAATCAATTTGCTGGCAATCCGTAAGCCGGATTCTGTCTGATCACGCTTGCGCGGGATGGACGATCATTTATCTGGGCCCTTGATTACTCGCGGGCTCAAGCGGCACTCTCCCCAGCTTGCGCCGGAGAGCACGACCTTGCACCCAGTAAGGATTTTGCCGTTTCATTTCCGCTTTTTTATCTCTATCACGGAACTGGACCAACAACGTTGAGATCGGGTCCTCCAGATCCTTTCGAACCTGAACGTTTCTGATCGCACCTCTATTCTTACGAACGACGGCTGTTAGCCGCTACTTTTCCGGATCGCTTCCGTGATCCGAAGGTGTCCGGACTTTCCTCCCCTATGTCTTGCGACACAAGAGCGATCGCCTGAATTGCCAACAAGATCATTGTACCACTACATTACGAATTTGACAAGAATAGATGACATGCATTAGAATGCGCCCAGAAGCTCAACCCGTAAAAAGGATGGAAAATGAGCCTGCTTGCAATAGGCATTACCAAGAACGTCGTACCCCCCATCAGTGAAGATCGCGAAGTAATTCGTTGCGTAGTGTGCGGTCTCGTCCAATTTAGAACGCGAAACGGTAATTGCAGAAAGTGCCTCGTCGTTCCTTTGCCGCCACCTCCGATATTTGTCCTGCCCGAAGCCTCTCCTGATTCGGGAATGACCGGGGAAAACAGAGATGACAAACGAGGTCGGCGCTGCAATTACGAAACGGTGGAAAACGTCGGGGAGCGAGTCCGCGAGATTCGTGAAAGTTTCAGCCTCACCCAACGGCAAGCGGAACATCGGGTGGGAGTCACGCGCTCGCATTTTTCGCGAATCGAACATTGTAAGAAGACGAAGATGAGGCCCTCCCTCGGCGTTCTTGAAAAAATCGCCACGAAATTGGGGATATCGATGAATCGATTCTTCTTGCCGGAGGATGGCGATGAGGGATTGTTTTTCGATCCGTTCGTAAGGGAAGTCGCCGAAATAATAGCGGACCGGAAGCGGCGGCTGCTGACCCTCGCAGATCGGGCCAATATCATCGGAACTATCAAAACGGCTGCCGACGCTTGAAACAACTAAAGAGCCTTGCATGCAAAGGCTCTTTTTATTTCTGACTATAAAAGACTATCCAGCGTCTTATTCACGAGTGCGTCCGCTTTCCTATTTTCTTCACGCGGAATGTGTACAAAATCCACTTTTTGGAAGTCAAATTTCAAATTCCATACTTCAAAAAAAAGCGGCTGTAAACTTTCGTCGAGGATCTTATACCGGCCCGCAAGTTGCCTCACCACGAGCTCCGAATCCATCCGTACTTCGACTTCGGATTCCTTGGCCTTCGGCTTCCCGACGAGCTGTTTGATTTTTTTGAGCGCGAAAATCACGGCTTCGTACTCGGCCTGATTATTGGTCTTCTCGCCCAACGCTTCGCCGTATTCCTTCGCTGCGCCGGGAGGGATCGTGATCGCGATCCCGATCGCCGCGGGCCCGGGATTTCCGCGGGCGCCGCCGTCCGTGTAGGCGATGATTTTATTGCCGGCAAATGGCCCCGCTTTTTTATTCATGGTCTGATCAATTTCCACGGAAACTTCTTACCAGCTTCAAATGAAAAACCCGAAGCCTTTTTGTGTCCGCCGCCGTTGAACTTTTGCGCGATCTTTGCCATGTCTACCGAGCCGTCGGAACGCAGGGACACCTTGACCAATCCCCCGCTCTCCCTCCACACCAATGCGAACGAGTGCGTTGTACGGGCAAGCATATCCCCAAGGTCGGAAACGAAATGATGGGGGGCGTTCACTGCAAATACCTTATAGCCTAAAAATCTTACCGGTTCAGCGTCCCGCAGAATATCTTTCAAAATGGAGTTCTCGTGGCGTAAAAGCAATGTTCCGTTTTCCGCATATTTATTTCTTGTTCGGGCGGCCTCCAAATCTTTCGCGATCCGACTCCATATGGCAAAACTCTGTTCAAATAATTCCACGAAGGCAAGAATTTCTTTCGAGCGGAGGACTTTAAATTTCCACAAATCGCCGTCTTCAACGTAGCGAAGCAAGAATGGAACTTTTTTCCCCGGATGAAAATATTTCCAGGCGAGTACGGCACCGGAGTGATCGAGCGAAAACAAATAATTTTGGGTTAAGTTCACCGCGCTTTCCGAAGTAATATGGTGATCAATGGCCGTTACGCGGAGATTATCCCTCATCATCTTTTTTATAAGATCGGGCTGGTAGGTATAATCGATGAGATAAATTTCCTTATTCTTCAGTTTGCTGGGCAAAG
>JBGPES010000124.1:0-3303 GCA_041482935.1 Minisyncoccia bacterium
ATCAAGACAATGGATGACGCGAACCCGTCTGGGCGTCCAGGCTCCCTAGTTGATAACTCGAAGTTCGCTACAATGCGACGAAGGGGCGAGAAAGGCAAGGCCGGGCGTTTAGAGCGTGGCACCGTTCCCTCCTTCCTGCGCCTCGTCACCGTCGATGATCGAATCAGTTAGCTCGGTTTTGAGCCTTTCCTTCAAATCATCATCGAGTGGAAGCGATTCCAGCACAGCCACAGCGCCAGCCTCGGCGGCTTTTTCACCCTTAAGTTTCGCGAGGGCAATCCTGTGATCGTGTTCATCGGCGCGCTTCCTGAGCTTTGCAGCCCGGATTTCTTCGGCGGTCATTTCATTAGGCGTGGGGGAAGGCGCAACTATCGCTCGCTCTGCTAACTGCGCGATTTTCAATCGCGCTTCGAACCATTGGTATATATATCAGATCCAATAGTTATAAATGTGGTTACGCTCGATTTTGCAGAAAGACAATTTTCTTATTTGAAAAGCATTGCTTCTGCAACGATTGGAGGTACTACTGGCGCAAGATATGAATATTCATTTGAAGGAGCATCGGCTATGGATATCGTTTTACCATTCGGACAGTATAAACTATTGTTGGGCACTTATAAGCCATATGAAGATGTTTTCAATCAAATCCTCGCCTCGTTTAAATTTTTGAAATGAAGCCCGGTAGCTTTCCCAACAGCATCAATCTGGGTTCGAATGGCGTGATCCCAGTAGCAATCTTCGGCTCCGCAACACTGTTCACTCATATGGGATTTTAGATATCCACACGGGCCGGCATTGCGCCGGTTTTTCATTTTGCTATACTAATACGGACAGCAAAATAACATTATCAAGAGTCCGGGGAGGGAAATGGCCCTACGATCCGGCGACAGCCTACCCAGGTGTTTCTATGTGAGGTAGAAACATAAGGTAAGGTGCCCCCCCATCCCTTCTTGGGAAAGATAAGCGTCAAAGCAAAACTCTTTCCTTTTAGGGAAAGAGTTTTGCTTTTTTGGCATCATGGTCGGATAGTTTCAAATAAAAAATAATTTTTATGTATAATCCAAAAACCTACACAGTTGAATCGGTTACGGCGGGGCATCCCGATAAAGTGTGCGATCAAATTTCGGATGCGGTTTTAGATGCATGTTTGGCCCAAGATCCGAAGTCGCGCGTGGCGGTGGAGGCGTTCGGAGGACACGGCCTGCTCGTTATCGGCGGCGAGGTAACGACCGCTGCCAAATTCGATGCCTCGGCGATCGCCCAGAAAATATATAAAGATATCGGCTACACGCAGGAACTGAAAATCATCACGAATATCGTCGTGCAATCCCCGGACATTGCCCAGGGAGTGGATACGGGCGGCGCGGGCGACCAGGGGATTATGTATGGCTACGCTACGGATGAAACTCCGGAGTATATGTCGTATGCCATGGTCCTCGCTCAAAAGCTCGCAAAAGGACTGGAGGATCTGCGCCGTTCCAATAAAAAATTCTCCTGGCTCAAGCCCGACGGCAAAACGCAGGTTACAATAATGGACGGGAAATTGAACTCCGTTTTGGTGAGCACGCAACACGATGCGGCGGTTGACCAGGCGTTCATCAAAAAAGAACTTTCGGAAAATCTTATCGGTCCCGCGGTGGGAGATATTGCAAAGATCGAAATTTTGGTAAATCCCACGGGTCGATTCGTGCAAGGCGGATTCGAAGCGGATACGGGGCTCACGGGAAGAAAAATAATGGTGGATACCTACGGAGGTTTAGCCCCGCACGGAGGAGGTTGTTTTTCGGGTAAAGATCCGACAAAGGTAGATCGCTCGGCAGCCTACATGGCCCGCTTTGCAGCCAAGAACGTCGTGGTGAATAAGCTTGCGAAAAAATGCCTCGTATCAGTTGCCTACGCCATCGGCAGGGCCGAACCGCTCATGGTGGACGCCATTGATGAGAATGGAAAAAGCCTCGCCGAAATCGTAAAAAAGAATTTCGATTTCCGTCCGGCGGCAATTATTGAACGATTAAATCTTCGCCGTCCGATCTATCTTCGGACTGCCACGTACGGGCATTTTGGTAAGGCGGGCTTGCCGTGGGAGGGGGTGATAAAGATTTAATATTCGGAGAAAAAACTATTCCACCATTCGCGCGAATTAGAGAAGGGTGTTTTTGAAAAATAAAAGGGGACCGAATGAATCGGTCCCTTGAGGTGGATACTATTCTGTCACATGCGCGATGGTCAGTTTTGCGGTTGCTTCCGCTTTTGCTTGTCTTGCCTGCATTATTCCGGTTATCAGGGTGGCACAGGCGAGTTGCCGGAAGTCGTTTGGGTCGCTCCACGGTTCTTCCGTGCCGGGTTTGAACGGGATCATTCCCATATCCTCGAAGAGTTTCCAGCGCTCGATGTACTGGCGGTGAGTTTTCTCGGCCATCGCGTCTAATCTTAGATGGTCCCGCATTAGGCGAGCGATGCTCTCCTTGTGTATTCGGCGTGCCCGTTTCAGTTCCTTCCCTGTTGTTGCGGGAGGGAATGGAGTGGTATCCGCTTTGGCAAAAATTTCCCTTACTTCTTCTCTCTGGGTAAATAAATCCGAAGCGCTGGCGGCAAAGATTTTAAGGATATCGTATGCGCGTTCACGGGAAGCGTTCCGTTCCTGTTTGTCCCTGGGGAATTCTCCACCGATGAGGCGGAACCATCTCCAGGCGAGCGAGACTTCTTTTAGATCAACCTTAAGAGCGGCAAGAAGGGCAAGGCCAAAGATGAAGCTGATCGCGCCGCCTAATGCGCTAATACCTACAGCCCGTTTCACAGCATCCGATACTTCACTGGGGTGGTATGTAGCCATAAAAATCACGACGGATGTCAATATCAAAGCTCCACCCGCTATCAAACTCAAACTCCACAGTCTTTTTTTCAAATCCGGTCCCATGATAACCAACTCCTTGTCCTGCGATTTCTCGCAGGGCTTAGCCGCGATTGTGTCGCCAAAAATACCAGAGAAGAACTTTCAGGATTGTGTCCGGGCGCTCCGACCTAGATCGGAGTTTTCGGGTGTGTGGCCCTAGCCCTTTTCAGCCTTTTCTGGTACTTCCGCTTCGGAATGTACTGCTCAGATTTTCCAAAGTGCCGTTTGCATTCTAATGTGAAATATAATTTTTGTCAATTATGCGTTATAGAGCTTGGTGAATAATGCCAGTAAGCGAGCAGCGTACTCCAAGTACTCCATAATTGACGTCATAGAGCAGTTGGCCTCGAAGTTCGTGAACCCCCGTGTCTTTTCTTCACCAAGACGAAAGACATTCTTTTTCCTCGAAA
>JBGPES010000125.1:0-3270 GCA_041482935.1 Minisyncoccia bacterium
GCAAGAAGATCGACTCCGGCATTTACCGTTTTTTCCGTTCCGCCGATCGCGGCCGCGGCTCTCGTGATCTGGCCGCTCGCATTTATGGAACGAAGCTTGACCACGTCGCTTTGGAAATCGTTCCACGTCGCGGGCGGAGAAACAATTCCCGTCTGATCGAAAAGATCACGATTATATATGAGCGCGAGCGTATCGAGATAAAGCGGAAGCGCGTATATCGTTCCCGACGCAATAAAATCATCCTCGGGTGCCCGAGGAAAAAGCACCCGAAACTGCGCGAGGCCCCAATTGGGAAACTGCCGGGGATCAAGACCCGCAAGTTTATCTTTTGCCTTCGGCAATTCCCGATTGCTTATATAAAGAATGTCGGGGCCCTGGCCGGAGGCCAGCGCGTCAAGCAATTTCGCATAATAATGCGAAGCGTCAACCTGCGTGTAATCAACGGTTCCTTGCGGATGCAGTACCTTATATGCGGAGATCTCTTTGTCCATGACGGCTTTATCGTCCAGCCCCCAGATCTTAAGCTTAAAATTTGACGCGGTCCCCGACGAACGAAGATTCAAATAAATCAGGACGAAAACGACGATCAGCACGAACGCCAGCGCTCCGATTATTACTATTTGCTTTTGGGAAAACTTCATGAAAATTAGCTCATAAGCCAGCTAAGCTCGTAAGCTGGCGGGAAGAATCATGCCTTAATTTTAGCATAATTCACCTTGGGTCGTCGGACATACATCGCGCTCGGCGCTACTTATAGAATACAGAAAATACGAGGGGGAGAAATGGGAAGGATAGTTAATTTCTTCAGAAGTTTTTTGTCGGCCGAGAAGATTGCGAAGAACGAGAGCGACTGGCTGAGATCAGGCGTTGTTTGAACCATTTAAAAACGCATCCAGAAATTGAGGAAGGCTTGATAGCGCGTTACTCGTCAGAAAAAACCAACCCCAAATAACAGGTACCCAAAACTACACTATTGGCGCCCGGACAAAAACCGTGCGCCTTTTTTTACCTGATGCGTCCAGATAAGAGAGTAGGAGATCCTTCGCAGAGCCTGCCCCGTACCGGGATACGGGGCTCAGGATGACGACAGAACGCATGAGCCGAATTCTGCCAACGAGTTAAACGCCGAGATCGTTCTGGTTTCGATCTCGGCGCTCTAGAGCTATCGAGCTAGATTATAACCGTTCCCGCCAATCGATCGCCCGGCTTCAAATTCATAATTTTCACCCCCTGTGCCGCACGGCCGGTCATCCGGACGGATTCGAGATTTGTTCTGATCATCTGCCCCTTGGCCGAGAGGGCGAAAATCTCTTTTTCTTCCCCGACGACATGCGCCGAGGCAAGCGCTCCGGTTTTCGGGGTGATTTTTGCGGTCTTCACCCCCGACCCACCGCGACTCTGTGTTTTGTATTCTTTGAGCGACGTCTGCTTCGCGAAACCGTTCTCCATGACGACAAGGAGTTTCGCTTCTCCGTTTTTCACGATATCGAAACCGGCCACTTCGTCGTTCTGCTTCTTCAGCCGGATCGCGCGGACACCCGACGCCCCGCGCCCCATGGGACGGACTTGTTTTTCATCGAAACGGATCGACTGTCCCTGGCGCGTCGCGAGGATGACCTGATCCGTACCGCCCGTGAGCCGCGCCCACTTCAATTGATCTCCCTTTTTTATCTTGATCGCAATAATGCCGCTGCGCCGGATATTCTCGAAATCTTCAAGCGGCGTTTTTTTGATGACGCCCCGTTTCGTGACCATCATCAAATACTGCGGTTCACCCGCTTTGCGTCGTGCGCTTTGCGCTTTGCCCGAGTAATTCACGATCGCGCTCACGGTTTCATCCGCCGGGAGTTCGAGGAAGTTCTGAATTGCCTTTCCCTTCGATGTGCGGGTTGCCTGTGGGATTTCATAGACCTTCGTCTGGAACGCACGCCCGCGATTTGTGAAGAAAAGCAAATTATCGTGCGTCTTCGCGCTGAAGAATTGCGAAAGGAAGTCTTCGTCGGCGACATCCGAGCCGATAAGCCCCTTACCACCGCGCCGCTGGGACTTGAAGGTGTCGGGCGGCAGGCGTTTCACATAGCCGCCGGCGGAGAACGTGACCATGGCTTCCTCGTTCGGGATCAAGTCCTCATTACTGAACGCTTTGATGCCTCCTGCCACCACTTTCGTGCGCCGTTCATCGCCATATTTTTCCTTGAGCTCAAAAACTTCATCTTTGATGATTTTCAAGATCCTCGCGGGGCTTTTCAAAATCAAATTCAATTCTTTGATGAGAGTAAGTTTTTCTTTAAGCTCGTCTTCGATTTTCTGGCGCTCGAGCGCGGCCAGGGTCTGCAATCTCATCTCAAGAATTGCGGTGGCCTGCACGTCGGAAAGCTTGAAAAGCCTCACCAGGTTCGCATGGGCTTCTTCGCGGTCTTTCGATTTCTTGATGGTCGCAATCACGCGGTCGATCGCATCAAGCGCGGTCGCAAGACCCCCCAAAATATGCGCGCGCTCTTCGGCTTTCTTCAAATCGAACTGTGTCCGGCGCTTCACCACCTCTTTTCGATATTTCAAATATTCGACAAGGATGTCTTTGAGCGATAAGAGCTGCGGCTGGATGCCGTCCACGAGCGCGATCACATTCAGATGAAAATCCTTCTGGAGGTCGGTACGCTCGTAAAGCTGATTCAACACTTTTTGCGGCGGAACATCATTTTTGAGTTCAACCACGATGCGCATTCCTTCGCGATCCGATTCATCGCGCAAATCGCGGATGCCTTCGATCTTTTTGTCTTGCGCGAGCTCGGCGATGGTTTTGATAAGTTCCGATTTGTTTACCTGGTAAGGAATTTCGGTGATGACAATATCAAACTGCTTGCCGGATTTACGCTCAACCACTTCGGCTTTGGCGCGGGTCGTGATCCCTCCGCGGCCCGACATATAGGCGGCGCGGATCGCTTTTTCATCGTAAATAACGCCGCCCGTCGGAAAATCGGGGCCTTTGACGAACTTCATAAGATCATCGACGGTCGCGTCTCCGTTATCCGCCAGGTACAAAATCGCATCGACGATCTCGCTCAAATTATGCGGAGGGATATTCGTCGTCATGCCGACGGCGATTCCCACGCTGCCGTTCAAAAGCAGATTCGGAAGTTTTGCCGGCAGAACCTTCGGTTCCTCGCGGGTGCCATCGTAATTCGGCGCCCAATCCGTGGTTTCCTTTTCGATATCGACAAGAAGTTCTTCGGAAATTTTTGAAAGCTTTGCCTCGGTGTAACGCATCGC
>JBGPES010000126.1:0-3260 GCA_041482935.1 Minisyncoccia bacterium
AATCCATCCGGACACCGGACAGAGAATACCTACCCGAGGACAATGCGCTTATTTATGCCGTTGAGAGCGGCACCGCGAACCAATACATTATTGATCTCAAAAAAGGCGTACGGCGAGGACTACAAAGTAAGCTCGAAAAGGGCTGGATGCCCGGTTCCGCACCGCTCGGATATTTAAATACTAAAACAGAAATTCGCGGTGAAAACTATATCGTCAAAGACGAGGAGCGATTTAATCTGATCCGGAAAGCATGGGACTTGATGCTTACCGGAAATTACACACCGCCGCAGATTGCAGAAATTTTAAATAACAAATGGGGATTCCGAACGCGACAGACAAAACGCAAAGGCGGACGACCAATGGCAAAGAGCACCATCTATGCCATTTTCACGAATCAATTTTACACCGGCCTCGTGCCGTATATGGGACAAGTTTATGAGGGCAAGCACGAACCGATGATTACGGTTGATGAATTCGATCGCGTCCAAGTAATCCTCGGTCGCAAGGGCAAACCTCGCCCCAAACGACATACCTTCGCCTTCACCGGCTGTATTCACTGCGGCGAATGTGACTGCATGGTAACGGCAATCGAAAAGACGAAAATTATTAAACGAGATAACGCCTTAAAAACATTCACGTATTATTACTGCACGCGCCAAAAGAAAGATACACCTTGCTCGCAGCGTAAAGTTATCTCAAACGATAATCTGGAATTGGAGATCGAAAATGAAATTGAGAAATATACCATCCTTCCTCAATTCCGCGATTGGGCTATAGAAATTTTGAACTCCAAAAACGATTCCGAAATTGAAGATCGGACGAAAACCTACGAGATGCAGCACAAAACGCTTGCCAAGACGCAATCGGAGTTGGATGAGCTCGCGCGAATGAGATATCGTGGACTGATTACCGACGATGCATTTTTTCTCAAAGAAAAAGCCGACCTTGAAAGTAAGATCGCAGAACTAAAGGCGCAGCTGCGCGAAACCGAAAACCGCGCCGAGCACTGGCTCGAGCTTAGCGAGAGAACCTTTACCTTCGCGCTCTACGCCCGAAAAGCATTCCTTCTTGCCACTACAATCGAAGTAAAACGCGAAATACTGCGCGGATTAGCTAAGAACTCGCTCTTAAAAGACCAAGAACTCAATGTTACCGCGTACGAATGGTTCGTTCCGATCGGAAACGGCTATCCGGCGCTCGAAGCAAAATACTTGAGCTTAGAACCGCCGGAAGTGCCGATGAATCCAACACAAAACGAAGCTCTGATGGCCATTCGTACGGAATGGCGCGGGCGGCCGGATTTGAACCGGTGATCTTCCCCGTGACAGGGGGACGTGTTAACCGGGCTACACCACGCCCGCACTTGTCCTCCAAAGCATTTACCGAGGAGGATACGCTCATAAATATAATAAAAAACCCGGAAAAAGTAAACAGAGAACCCACCTTAAGCATATGCTTCCCGCCGCGTTTCGAGATATTTTTTCGTATCCGCAACCCTTCGGGATACGGTGAAATCTCGATCGAAGATACGCCTGAGGTGGTTTCCGGCCTTTACCGAATTTCTGTTTGTGTATAGAGTGGAATCAGATAATTGAATATGAGGCTAGGAGGTTGCCGATGCGCGAAACCGACAGATGCCCCAAGCTCGAAAAGATCTGCGATTTCATAGACGAAACCCAGCCCATCCCGCGAAGCGTTACATCGCATGTTACGCAATGCGAACATTGTATGTTCTGGCTTTCATATACGCTCGCTCTCAAGAAAGCGTTTTTGGTCACCGATAGGATTCTCAATGAATTCACTTGTCTGCCAAAAAACGAATTTCAATCCCTCTTAATATCGGGCCCTGCGAAGCATAAGAACAAATTCCCTTATTACGACAAAAACGGCGAAGAGCATCCAGCATATTCTGCTTGAAGAAATCGATAACGCCAGGCGGACCTGGGGACACCTCAACGGGTGCGACCTCTGCCACGACTATTATTACTCGCTCTATGACGCCGCATTGAGATTCCAAAAGGAATATGAAGCGCAACTACAAGGCGGACAATCCGTTTCGCCTCCGACGGAGGACACCTCAAGACAACTCTTCTTGTCACAAGTGAATTACGTCCCTAATGCCTATCCTTACGAGAAGCCCAATTAGAACCCCGAGCGTAAGCTCGGGGAGTTTTATTTCTCAATCACTATTCGCTTATTCGCGCGAATGAGCGAATAGTAGGGCTCCGCTCAGCTCGTCGGTTCCAGAACCCGTCTCAAAAATACCTTCGGTCGCGATATGAGCCAATTTCGTGCGGCGCGCGAAGCGAGGGCGACGGTGTGCCCTCTGGGCACTCCGAGTCCGAAGCGACACAGCGCCGGGCGAAATTGGCCTATATCCCTGTGGGTTGCGGATATTTTCTCGTCCCGCAGCGTTGCGACTTCGTCGGAGTAGTCAGAGACTACACCTTCCTCGTTGCGCCTTGCGGATACGAGAAAATCTCGCGCAACGTGCAAGGCAGGTATTTTTGAGACGGATTCAACTACGATTTCAATATTTTTAAAAATTCTGCCTCATCAATCACTTTCACCCCCAACCGTTTCGCCTTTTCGAACTTCGAGCCCGGTTCCGCGCCCACGACCATATAATCGGTTTTTGCGCTTACGGATTCGGAGGCTTCTCCGCCCAATGCGCGGATTCTTTCTTTCGCCGCCTCGCGCGATATCGCCTTAAGGCTGCCCGTTAACACGAATGTCTTCCCCGCGAGCTTCTGCGCTCCCGGAGACTGCTTCGGCGGTTTTTCGATCACGACGCCGGCTTTTTCAAATTTCTCGACCAGCCTTACGTTTCCCGCCTCACGGAACCAATCACGGATACTTTGGGCTACCTTCGGGCCAACGTCGGGGATCTCCTGCAGTTCGAGAAGAGAGAGTTCCCGCATGGCCCTCAAAAAATGTGTCGGGGTTGTCACGGGCCGCCCGCCGTCGGTCAATTGACGCGCAAGCACATTGGCCGTTTCTTAGCCAATGTGCAAAATTCCCAAAGAATAGATAAATCTCGAAAGGGAAATTTTCTTGCGCTCCCCGACCTCGCGAACGATATTTTCCGCGGATTTTTCACCCAACCGTTCAAGCACCGCGATATCCCCCCGCTGAAGCAAAAAGATATCGGCAGCATCGGAGATTAAGCCTTCGTCCAAAAAACGGTCGATGATCTTCGGGCCCAGTCCTTCGATATTGAATCCTCCTCTCGAAACAAAGTGATAGAGCGTTTCCCGATG
>JBGPES010000127.1:0-3150 GCA_041482935.1 Minisyncoccia bacterium
GCCGGCCATCCCGAAATGATGCCGCGCGAGATCATGGGCGGAGAGATATACATCCAGAAAGAGGGCCGTTTCATTTTAAGGAAGGGGCCGATATTCAGCCACATAATCAATTTCGACGAGATCAACCGGACTCATCCAAGATCGCAGGCGCCGTTTCTCCAGGCAATGGAGGAACGCGTTGCGATCTTGGAAACCACCGATCTCGAAGCCGGCCGGCTCCGCAAGGAGATGTTCCGACTTACACCGATAACCGACAACCTCGATGAAGCACGCCATTTTTTCTGGGTGCTTGCTACGGGAAATCCGATAGAGCAGGAAGGTACGTACGCGCTGCCTGAAGCGCAGCTCGACCGGTTCACGTTTTCTTCGAGCATTGGTTATCCGCCAAGAGAAGAAGAAAAGAAGATCAGGACGGGTAATGTTCTCCACGACCGCGAAGGCAAGCGGCTCGAGATCGAAAAGGTTATTGATCTTCCCGAGGTGCTTGAAATAAGCGATCTGATTCTGAAGACGGTCGCGAGTCCCGGCGACATATGCCGCAAGGGTGCGAATAAAATCGACGAGTATATGATGCGGCTGATCGAAAACTCAAGGCCGCACACGGCGTCGCGCAATTCGGCGACGAAGCGGCTCA
This sequence comes from Minisyncoccia bacterium, assembly GCA_041482935.1. Classification (GTDB taxonomy): domain Bacteria; phylum Patescibacteriota; class Minisyncoccia; order UBA6257; family 2-01-FULL-56-20; genus DATLTV01. The sequence continues at coordinate 635 of JBGPES010000127.1, forward strand.
AGGAATACGTTGACGAATACGTTGCAGTCGGCATGTCGCCCCGTTCAAATTTCCATTTCGAGGCGGGGTGCCGGACCCAGGCGTTCCTTTCGGGACGAAACTATATTTCGGCGGACGACGTGAAATACATCGCTCCGCTCGTCATGAGCCATCGGCTTACGCTCTCGCCCCGCGCCAAAGGCACGAACGTCAGCGCAAAAGACGTGGTACGCGAGATCCTGAACGATACGGAGGCGCCATGAGTCTTTACGAAGAAGTGGTCAAAGAACTGCGCAGGATCCAAGGAGGCATCTCCGTTTCCTCCCTTTCTTCGCGACTCCGTTTCGGCGACCACAGAAGCATGTTCAAGGAGCAAGGCCACGATTTTTACCAGCTCCGCGAATACGATCCCGAACGGGATTCCGTGGAGAGGATTGTCTGGGATCAAGCCGCCCAGGCGGGGGACGAACTGTACGTAAGAGAAGCCATTGAACCGAAAGACTTCCCCGTATACCTCCTCGTCGACCTTTCTTCGTCGATTGATTTCAGCGAAGATAAGGGAATATTCCCAAAGCGTAAGTTGCTTCTTGAGTGCGCAGGAAGCCTCGGGCTTACCGCAGCGCACATCCAGGACAGGGTAGGGCTCATCGGTTTTACCGATCGGATCATTCTCGATGAACCGCCGAGAAGCGGGAACAACCAGGTGTACTACCTGCTTTCCCGCCTCTGCGATTTTTTTGAAAATGCACCGAAAAATAAATCGCGACAGACCGATTTTTGGACCGTGCTCGACCTCATCCGCAAACGGTCCCGGGGACCGACGCTGATTCTTATCCTTTCCGATTTTATCGGTTGGGAAAAGATCGCCGACTCCCCGTTCATCGCACGCCGGAACGCGCACCACGAATTCGTGTTTTTAATTCTCCACGACCCCAATGAGTTCTCTATAAAGAACAGGCTGGGGTACGTGAGGATAAAGAACATGGAAACGGGGGATATCGAAGTCGTTTCGGTGCGCAAGCTGCGCGCGATGCACGCCGAGGCTCTAAAGGCCCGGGAAGCATTCCGCGCCAAACTGAAGAAGACCGGCGTTGATTCCATCGTGCTTACGTACGGTAATCATTTCGAACAATTGGCAAAATTCTTTGCCGAAAGGAGGGAGGGAGCATGAAGTCTCTATTGATAGTTTGCGCATTTCTCGTATTGTCGCCGACAGCGCTCCTGGCGCAAAAAGTATCGCCGCTTATCGTGGAGACGCTCCAGCCTACTCCCACGGTGGTAAAAACAGGCGAGCCGTTCCAGGAAATCTATCGGGTGCGTTTTCTCGATCTCGGCGCACAAGGCAAAGAAATCAGCATTCTCCTTGACGAGATAAAGCCGGGGGGGGCACAAGCCCCCACGTTTTCTCCGTTTGAGGTGGTAAACCTTGACGTAAAAACAAGGAAGGTCGGTGATGAGAGCGTTTGGGACTTCATCTACACGCTGCGCATCGTCGATCCCCGAAAGGGCGATTACAGGATCCCCAAGATAAAGTTTTACTGGGTAATCAAGGGCGCCGGCGCGGTATCCAAGGGATCAAAGGATGCCTCGGTGAGGGAGTTTGAGACCGAAGAAGTGCCGATCACATACGTCACAACCCTTACGAGAGACACCCGTCTCGATATCCGCGATACGGCGGATTTCGGAAACTTCCGGAAATACAGGTACGCGTTCCGCATTTTCTCGCTGCTGCTGTTTTTGCTGGTCGCCGCATATTTCGTAAAGATAGCCATACGATTCTTGTGGCCCAAAAACGACGATCTCGAATCGATCTCTGAATACAGAGGCGAAATTTTGCCGCAGAGAACTTACCACGAGTTCAGGCGGGGATTGAGGGAACTTGAAAAATCCTCCCTGGCATTGAACTCTGCGGAAGGCGATCCCGAGAAGCGCATGCGCATCGAAGAAAAATGCCATGAGCTTACTCGGATGCTTCTCTTAATCGAAGCCCCGAGTCTTTCCTGGTCTTCCACGCCCCGCGAATTGCGCTCCGGCGTGAATAACTTGAAAGAAGGGTGGCGAAAAGAGCTGCTTTCAGGACTTGCCGATCGGCTCGTAGCGTATGATGTCGATATCGAGTCAGGGGTCCGCGCTTTGCCTGTTATTCCGATGGATGACGTGCGAATCCTTCGCTCTTTCTATCAGAAACTCTGGTGGCGGAGGTGGATCAGGTGATGCCGTTCAATGAGCTTTCAGAACTTTTTCGTTCGAAGGTCTCGGAGTTCGCGCATACCGACCTCGTGCAGGTGCATTTTAGCCAAACAGCTTGGGCGCTCGGCATCGGACTTTTTATAGTCTCGATGCTGGCACTCAAGCTTCTTTTTTCCCGCAACCGAAATGCCCGGGCACACTCCGGACACCCGCTACCGCCCGCATTCCGCGAAGGAGCGTTGGTAAAAGCGCTCCGCATGCTCCCCAAATGCATCGTCGCAGCTGGAGCGCTCTTCTGCCTGTTGGCGCTTGCGAAACCGTTTTTGCCGAAAGCGGAAAAGCTGGAA
>JBGPES010000128.1:0-3018 GCA_041482935.1 Minisyncoccia bacterium
GGCGAAGACTGGGATAGATTGATAAGACATAAGGCGTGAGTTGGTTTATTACTGAGGTCTCGACAATTTCAGTATACCAACCCGCGCTTTTTGTTTTTGGGCATTATTCACCAAGCTCGCAACACAAAAATTGACAAAAATAAGCGGCTATTCCACAATTGTCATAGCTTTTCCTTAAGGAGAAATTCATATGCCCGAAAACTGCATTTTCTGCGACCGGAGCCAATTCGAGGAGCGGCTTGTCCACGAATACGCTGATTTTTATGTAATCGCAACGCTCGGCCAAATTACCGACGGTGGCTATGTACTGCTTGTACCCAAAAAACACATTTCCTGTATGGGCGCTCTGGACACCGGCCAAACCCTCGACGCGCTTGCGATCACAAAGCAAACGTGCCGCGCCCTTACCCACGAATATAAACTTAAGCAGGTCAGGGATACCCTCTGGCCGATCACGCTCTTCGAACACGGTGTCGTCGGGCAAACCGTGCAACATGCCCACCTGCATTTTATACCCGCGACCATTGATATCACGGGTAGAATCCGCAACGACTTTCCCGTTGCGGAAATAGATGAGCTTGAATTTGCCGGGGAGCTCTGGCACTCATACAAGGAACGGCCGGAGCCGTATCTTTACTGGACAAGGCCGGATGGCAAGGCGATGGTCTGCTGGAATCCCCCGGCGCCGAAGCAATATCTCCGCAGCATTACCGCCGAACTCTTGGGCCGCTCCGAACGCGCCAACTGGCGCATGATGGATCCGAAACTCGATCGCGAGCTTTGGTCGGAAACCGTTCAAAGGTTAAAACCCTGCTTCCCATAACCCTATAAAGCCCCTCCCGGGCTTCTTTTTTTGAAAAACGCGGGGCTTGCCCCGTAGGAGAATTGCGAAAGGCATGCCATATCCTTTTCAAATTCAAAAATCCACCAACGGAATCAGAATAGTGCACGTAGTAATGAAGAAATTTAAGTAGAACAGCATATATTCGCAATTCCTCTACGGGGCTTGCGTATTTTCCGGTCTTCTTATATTATTATCTGTAATTCTAGCTTCTACTTTACAGATTCTAGATTCTACCCGAATATGCCCACCACCGAACAAAACTCAAGAACGACCGAAGCCTTGAACCAAATCCTCAAAAACGAACTCCAAATGGCCGATTGGCCAAAGGAGGGTTCCGTTGTTGAGGCAACCCTTATCAAACATGTGGCAAGAAGGGCCTATTTTGATCTCGGCCGTTTCGGCACGGGTATTCTTTTCGGCGTGGAAATGATGAATGCCAAGGAAATTTTGAAAAGCTTGAAGCCTGGCAGCAAACTGCCGGCCAAAGTCCTCCAGCTCGACGGCGAAGAAGGATGCGTGGAGCTCTCGCTCGCCGAAGCCGGCAAGCAGAAGCTTTGGCAACAGGTAAAAGATCTTGCCGAGACGGGGGAGGTTATTAAAGTAAAGATCGCGGGTGCGAACGCGGGCGGCCTCATGGCTAACTTGACGGATATCGACCTCAAGGCATTTTTGCCCGTCTCACAGCTTTCGCTCGATCATTATCCGCGCGTCACGGAAAACGACCGCCAAAAGATCGCGGACGAGCTCAAGAAATTCGTCGGCCAGGAACTTTCGGTAAAGATCATCGATATCAATCCGCGGAGCAATAAGATCATCATCTCCGAACGGGAAGTTTTGAGCGCAAACGTGAAAGAACTCCTCGCGAAATACGCGGTGGGACAAGACGTTCTCGGCATGGTTTCGGGCATCGCGGACTTTGGCGTCTTCGTGCGCTTTGTCGACAATCCGGAAATCGAAGGCATGATCCACATTTCCGAACTCGACCACCGCCTGATCGACAACCCGAAGGAGATCGTGAAAGTAAATGACCAGATAAAGATAAAGATCGTGGACATCAAGGAGGGCCGCGTATTCCTCTCGCTCAAGGCGCTCAAGGAAGATCCGTGGGCAACCGTTACCGAAAAATACAAAGCCGGACAGGAGGTGGCGGGCACGCTCTATAAATTGAATCCGTTTGGCGCGGTCGTGACTCTCGAAGGCGGCCTCCAAGGATCGGTACATATCTCCGAATTCGGCGGACACGACGAAATGAAAGCCCTGCTTGTGCCGGAAAAACCGCACCACTTCGTCATCGACTCCGTAAAGCCTGAAGAAAAAAGGATCGTGCTGAAACTAAAAAAGTAATTTGTAATTGGCAATTAGGTAATTAAAAAGCCGCTTGTCGCGGCTTTTTTAAACCCGGAATCGGTTGATTTCTAAAAAAATTTAGTATAAAATCTTAACCATGCCGGATTAGCTCATCGGTAGAGCGCTGCCCTGAAGAGGCAGGCGTGCCCAGTTCGACTCTGGGATCCGGCACAATAAAAATCCCCTGCGGCAGTGCGCGAGGGGATTTTGGGATTATTCAATCCATTTTAACTCTCTCAAAACCTTTTCTGTCGTCACGTATCCCGCATCGACACAAAAACGCATGTCGGTCCGGGAAAAATGACGCAGGTCTATCTTTTCGGGAGGCAGATCAAGCTCCACAATGGTTACTTTCTCCCGAACTTCGGCAGGCAGGTGCTGGATGACGCTCTTCAGATTTTTTTGAACCACAAGTTCTTTTGTGTGCTCCTGCTCCCCCAAGAAACCATCCGGCTTGTTCCATTGCGGCAGCCAGTAAAAGATAAACACGAGAATATGGTCGACTTCTGCATGGCGCTCAATCAAGTCAAATCCAAGAAAATCTCCATTGGCGAAAATTCCGTCGATTTCCTTTTCGCCATCCCAGGCGTCGGGAGAAAATGCCGGCACAATCGCCGAAGAAGAAAGGCAGCCGTGAACCAGCTTCTCGTCGTCGCCCCGGTCGTCCGGAAGGAAATTGGTATATACCGTCCGTTCGCCGTCGCGCTCCCGGGCGGCAATAGCGGCGAATTTAACGGCTTCGTCGCTGAAAATCTTTCCGAAATCGAGATTTTTCTCGAGCAGTTCCCGCAGCGGAGTATTGGAAAAGATGGAGGGCTGTTTGAACA
>JBGPES010000129.1:0-2946 GCA_041482935.1 Minisyncoccia bacterium
CGAGACAGCCTAAGTTTTCTAACTTAGGCTTTTTCTTTTACTCCCAACCCCTTCTTCGCCCGCGCTTCGTCGGTGTCCTTAAGCCAGAACTTGCGAAGCCGCACCGATTTGGGCGTGATCTCCACAAGCTCATCGTCGCCGATGAATTCGATGGCTTCTTCGAGAGACATGGCGAGCGGCACTTTCAGGAACTCCATGGCGCCGTCGGACTTCGCGCGCATGTTCGAAAGCTGTTTTTCTTTGCAAACATTCACGCGCAGATCCATTGATTTCGCGTTGTGTCCCACGATTTGCCCTTCGTATACATTCACACCCGGTCCCATGAATAATTCTCCCCTTCCCTCGGCAGTCAGAAGTCCATAGGTGCGTGTAGTTCCGCTTTCGGAGGCGACCAGCGAACCGTGGGGATTGGATTCAAAATCACCTTTGTATTCTTCGTATTTTTCGAAAAGCGAGTTCACGATTCCCTGCCCCTTCGTGCTCGTAAGAAACTGATTGCGGAAACCGATGAGTCCCCGCGTAGGCACGAGGAATTCGAGGAATGCCGTCGTCTTCTCGACGCGCATCTCGGCCATAATCCCCTTTCGGCTCCCTAGTTCATTGATGACGACCCCCGTGAACGCCTCCGGCACTTCGATCGAAACCCGCTCAATCGGTTCAAGTTTTCCGGTGAGTGAATCTTTCAAAATAACCTGCGGCCGCGAAACTTGGAATTCATATCCTTCGCGGCGCATTTTTTCGATGAGGATCGAGAGATGCAATTCACCGCGGCCGGAGACCACCCACGTGTCCATAGCGTTTGTCGCATCAACGCGAAGCGCCACGTCCGTTTCAAGTTCGTGCTGAAGCCGTTCCGCTAAATTCCGCGAGGTGGTGTGCTCGCCTTCTGTTCCCGAGAACGGGGAAGTATTTACGGCAAAATTCATTTTGACCGTCGGCTCTTCGATTGCAATGATAGGCAAGGCAATCGGGTTCAAAGGATCGGCGATTGTTTCGCCGATGGAGATATCGGTAATGCCCGCGATCGCAACGATGTCCCCCGGAATTCCGGCTTCGGTCTCGATCCGCGCGAGACCGTCGAACACCATCACGGAGCTAAGCGTTCCTTTCTTCACGATTCCCGCCCGGTCGATGTGCGCGATTTCCATTCCCTTTTTGAGCGTTCCGGAATAGAGGCGCCCGATCGCTATTTTTCCTTTGTAGTTGTCGTAGGCGAGATTTACCGTAAGCATCTGCAAGGGGCGCGAGGCGTCGATTGACGGCTCGGGAATATTCTTCACGATCGTATCGAAAAGCGGCAGGATGTCCGTCATGGTATCAAGCGTATGTTCGTATCCCGCTTTGCCCGCGATGCCCGAGGCATAGACGATCGGAAAATCCGCCTGCCCGTCCGAAGCACCGAGTTCCATGAAGAGATCGAAGGTGCGATCAAGCGCCCAAACGGGCCGCGCGCCCGGCTTGTCGATCTTATTGATCACGACGATGATTTTGTGCCCGGCCTTGATGGCATTCTTCAGAACGAACTTCGTCTGCGGCATGGGGCCTTCTTTCGCGTCGATCAAAAGCAGGGCGCCGTCCACCATGCGCATGATTCGCTCCACTTCCCCGCCGAAATCCGCGTGGCCCGGAGTATCCACGATATTGATCTTCGTATCCTTGTAGACAACCGCGGCGTTTTTCGAGAAAATCGTAATGCCGCGCTCGCGTTCGAGTTCGTTTGAGTCCATGATGAGGTCCTGATCCCCGCCGGATTTGATCTTGAATCCCAAGGACTGCTTCAAAAGCGCGTCCACAAGCGTGGTTTTCCCGTGGTCAACATGAGCTATAATGGCTATGTTTCTTAGTTGCATGATAAAAGGCCCCTTTCCGGGCCCCAATGTTTACTTATAGCATAAGTTTTACCAAATGTAAATCCCGCCGGTTTTTACCCAAATATCACTATTCAAACTTTATCTCCACGATCTCCGACTTCGTGCCGACGCGCAAGGGCGGACCCCAGGTGCCGACGCCGCTCGAGGTATAGACGCCCATATTCCCTTTTTTCTTGAAGCCATAGCCATATCCACCGAAGATCCACGAAGTAAGTATGGTGAGCGGGAACACCTGGCCGTAGTGCGTGTGGCCGGAAAGCTCAAGAGAAATCCCCGCTTCTTCCGCGACCTTCAGAAAATTCGGGACATGGCGCAGAAGAATACTCGGCTTCTCCGGATCGATTTTTATTTTTTGCAGAATCTCGCGATACTCTTTTTTGAGTTCCGTGGTCGCGTAATCCACTCCCACGATCTGAACGCCTTCTATCTCAGCCGCTGCATTCATAAGAATATTGAATCCCGCGCTCTTGAGTGCCGCAAGATGCTGTTCCGTGTTTCTGAATTCGTCGTGATTTCCCGTTACGAACCAAACGCCGAGCGGCGGCACGAGACGCGAAAACGGTTCGGTTACCCGCGCGATATCAACCTCCACGCCATCGTAGGCGTCGCCGCTCATGAAAACAATATCCGGTTTCAGGCTTTGTATTTTCTCTACCACGCGTTTCGCGAATTGTTCGCCCCGGATCTGCCCCAGGTGAGTATCGCTCAAAAATACCGCGGTTTTCTTTTTCCATGCGGCAGGAAGGTTCGGGAGCGCAACCGTGAGCGGCGTAACACGGATTTTATTCGCATTCTTGATGCCCAGGATCGCGACGAGGGCGGCAACGGCGAACAAGACGATCATGACGATCTTGGCATTAAGGTCAGAAGTAAGATCGAACGCCACCCATGAGAAAAAACTTGCCATGAAAAAATAAAAGAAGAACCCCATCCACCCCATCGTGAAACGGTAGAAGGTGCGGATCAACGCGTTGTTGTGCCGCCAAACGAGCATGGAGGACGACATAAAGCTCAGCGAAAGGACAACGAATAGGATCTTGAACCGGAGAATAACGGAGGGATTTTCGATATTCAA
>JBGPES010000130.1:0-2936 GCA_041482935.1 Minisyncoccia bacterium
AGCATCTCGGTCGCCGCCGTGCGCCCTTCAATGTTCGTGACCGCATCGATCAAAGAAAAATAAACGAGGTAGATGCCCCAGAAAAGCATGGCTATAATGCCGAGGCTGATGATGATGTCGATGAAACTGGTGCCTTTTTTTGAAAAAGATCTTGTAGGCATAGGAAATCCCCTTTCTATTATTCTAGCATTTGTGGTGTCGGATACCGTTTTCTAAAGGCTAAGAAGCCACCCACGAAGAGCAATGCTTCTTAGCTTCTTAGCTTCTTAGCTTCTTAGCTTCTTAGCTTCTTAGCTTCTTAGCTTCTCCTACTTGATTCCCTGCGAGATCGAATAAATCGGCGTAATGATCGAGATGGCGACGAAACCGACGAGCAGTCCCATGAAAAGCAGCATGATCGGCTCGAGAAGGCTCGTAAGCGTATGGAGCTTGTATTCCACTTCCTCCTCGAAATAGCCCGAAAGATATTCGAGGTTTTCCTCAAGGCTTCCCGTGTCCTCGCCGATCTTTATCATGCCGGAAAGAAGCAGGGGGAAAAATTCTTTGTGCAGCGCGAGGTAGTCGGCGATCTGCCCTCCTTTCCGGAGCCCCTCGCTCGCCTGGAGCAGCGCCCGCCGGTAGACGAGATTATCGAACGTCCCCGCCGTGATCCTCACCGCCTCAAGAATTTTCATTCCGCTCTTGAGGAGCAACCCCAGCACTCTCGTGAAATTAACCATGTTCAAATTGACCGAAAGGCCGGAAACGGTCGGCACAAAAAAGATCAGGCGATGCAGGACATAGCGGAACGGTTCCACTTTCCTCATCAGAATATTGAAGATGATGAGAAACACGATAAGGCCGATCGCGCTCGCTATGCCGTAATTGCGCAAAAAATCCACGGCGGAGATAAGGGCTAAGGTCGAAGCCGGCAGAGCCACATTCAATCCGTGCAGGACCGGCAACAATTTTGGAAATACGAAAAACGTAAGGAACCCCACGACGCCGAATGTCGCAAAGAGAATCACCATCGGATAGACCATCGCCGAGCGCACCTGCGCCTTGAGCGCCCTCGATTTCTTAAGCTCGTCCGCAAGATAGAGAAGATTTTGCGCAAGCGTTCCGCTTGTTTCCCCCACGCGCACGATATTCACGAAAAAACCGCCGAATATGCTCTCGTATCTCTGCAAGCTGTCCGCCAAAAACCTGCCGTTCCCGATATCAACCGTAAGCTGTTCGAGAATCTTCAAAAGCGTCCTCGACTGGGTTTGGGGTTTGATGAGATTGAGGCCCTGGTACAAGGGTATTCCCGCCCGTATCACGATCGCGAGATGCCGCGCGAAATTGATCTGTTCCTGGATGGAAAGGCTGTCGAAAACATTGAGTTTCTCCACCCTTATCTTGGCTTGCGGTTTGGGCTTCGCCGCAGGCGCAGGACCAGGGCCTACCTGCGAGAGCGACCCCGGCGCCACCGTTTTCATTTCAGGCATGAGGCCCGCTTCGGTTTGCGGCACATCCTGGGGATTGTCTTTGAGGGTACCCATTAGAGTATGTTCAGAAACCCCGCTTTCGTTACGAAACGCGACGGCTTCGAGCGAGCCGCATTCAGCGCGATCCCCGCCTTCGCGGGGACAGGCTTAAAATGATCTACTCCAAGGCGCGATGAATGCGGGGCAGCCGAAGCCGTCGCGTTGCAGTAGAGATGGGGGTTTCTGAACATACTCTTATTCGTGGATAATTCTCAATACCTCTTCGATCGTCGTGAGCCCCTTCGCGGCCTTTTGTATGCCGTCCACAAGCATAGTCGTCATACCGGCTTTGACCGCCGCCGCCGCAATATCCTGCGAACTCGCGCGCTGCAAAATGAGCTGGCGGATGTCATTCGTCACCTCGAGCACCTCGCGTATGCCAAGGCGGCCTTCGTAGCCGCTGCCGTTGCACACATCGCATCCCTCGCCTCTGAAGTATTTTTTATTTCTCATGATCGCGTCCTTCGGAAAAATTTCCGTGAGGCTGACCACCTCGCTGTCGGTCAAAATCCTTTCTTTCTTGCAGGACTCGCAGATCTTGCGGACCAGCCTCTGTCCCACGGCGATGTTCACGGTCGAAGCCACCAAAAAAGGCTGCACGCCCATATCGATGAGACGCGGGAATGTGGTCGCCGCGTCGTTCGTGTGCAGGGTGGAAAGCACCAAGTGGCCGGTCAAAGCCGCGTTCACGGCGATCGCCGCGGTCTCTTCGTCGCGGATTTCTCCCACCATCACCGTGTTCGGATCCTGCCGTAGGATGGAACGCAAACCGGAAGCGAACGTGAGGCCGGTCTTGTCATCCACCTGGATTTGCGTCGTCCCCTCGAGCGAATACTCAAGCGGGTCTTCGATGGTGATGATGGAAGTTTCGGGGTGGTTCAGGTCCTTGAGGAGGGTATAGAGCGTTGTCGTCTTCCCGGAACTCGTGGGGCCGGCGGCAAGGATCATGCCGTAGGGTTTCTTGATCGCGTGCTGCACCTTCACGAGGTCGGTCGGCGAAAAGCCGAGGCTCGTGATGTCAAAACTTTTATTCTCCGCTAAAATACGCATCACGGAATTTTCGCCGTGGTAGGTGGGCATGATGGAAACGCGCACGTCCACTTCCTCCCCGCCATTTTCAATCTTCACCCTGAAACGCCCGTCCTGCGGAAGGTTGTGCTCGTCCGTCCGCAAGCCGGAGATCACTTTGATCCTTGAAATCAATTCGTGATGAAGGTCTTTTGATATCTTTTCTTTCGGAAATATGTCGCGAAGAAGGCCGTCAATGCGGTAGCGCAAGCGTACGCCGACCGCTTCGGGATGAATATGGACATCGGACGCTCCCGAAACGTAGGCATATTCAATGAATAAATCCACCAGACTCACTACGGAAATAACGTCCGGCGACAGTGAAAGTTGTTTATCGATCTCGGTCTTTACCAGCTTGAT
>JBGPES010000131.1:0-2905 GCA_041482935.1 Minisyncoccia bacterium
CCGTTGCGGAGATTGCCTTTTTAAATATAATCCCTCCGTCGTCAAACCAGGCGCATGTCGGAGAGGTCGAGCTTGATGCACTCCCCGCATCAACCGTATTCATAGTGCACCAGATTCCCGCAGGATGGCGCTCCTCGGTCATGATCGTGATGCTCCGCGCTTCATAATTTTTCGCGACAATCGCATTTTTTACGGCCGGTATAAATGCCAGATCGGCTGCGCTCAACTGCCCGGGCCACGCCAGTATGTTTCCCTGTCCCAAGAAAGCCCTGAGCCAACCCCATTTTCCCGTGAACATCCGCGCCGAAAAAAGATCGGAGATGTCCCGGTTCGGAATCGTCGCATTGCCCTCGAACGCGATCGTCCGGAGACGGAACGCGGGCGATTTCAAGAAAAACCATCCCGTGCCGATCAGCATGAGAAAAACGGTGAATAATGCCGAACCCAGAATAAAATATCTGCGCCGGCGTTTTCTTTTTTCCTGGATGCCAGTAACCGATATTTCTTTCATGGTTATAAATTAAACGACCGATGAATCGATATGAAATGACCCCTAGGTGAGGATTCGTTCGATCAGGGGGTTGAGTCTCGTCAAGAATTCATAATGAATCGTCCCTGCTTTCTGCGCAACCTCGGAGGCTTGCACCTCTTCGTTCTTTTCGCTTCCGATGAGCGTAATGATATCGCCCGTCTTCGCTCCACCGGCCGCCCGCACAACGATCATATCCATGGAAACGCGGCCGATAACCTTTGACCGCTCGCCGTTCACAATAACTTCGCCGATACCCGAAAGAGAACGGGGAAATCCGTGCCAGTAGCCCACGGGTACCACCGCCATTTTTATGGGTCCGGGCACGCGCTCGACAAGATCATATCCCACATAATCTCCTTTCTTCAAATGTTTTGTTTCGCTCACGACGGTCCTCCAGCTCAAAATCGGCTCGAGGTAAATTTTTTCTCCCAACTGCATTTCGAGCTCTTTTGAAGGCCAGAGGCCATAAAGACCGATGCCTACGCGTACGGCATCGAGATGATATTTCGGGCTTACCAATGTGCCGCCCGTCGCTGCGGCGTGTTTCACTAAATTTTTATACCCTGCTTTTTCGAAAAGCTGCGCCGCTTTTTGGAATTCAGCGAATTGCTTTTCGGTATAGCTTGGGTAGTTGATGTCTTTGGCCGAGGCAAAATGGGTGTATATTCCTTTTAATTTTCCGGCGGGGCCGCTAGCTCTGTCGCCCCGGCGAAGGCCGGGGTCCATGCTTCCTAAAAACCGTACTACTTTCGGCAAATCTTCCGAATAAAATCCCTGGCGATGCATGCCGGTATCGATTTTTAAATGAAACTGCGGCGTATTTTTTGTCCGCGCGAGCGCCCTCAAGGCCTCGAAATTTGAAATAGTAATCGTAATTTTTTTCTTCGCGGCTTCTTTATAAAGTCCGGGAAGCGTTGGTCCCAGAACTAAAATCGGCTTTTTAATTCCTTCTTTCCGCAATCGTAATCCCTCGACGAGTGAATCGACACAGAAACCATCGATACCGAACCCCTGCATGAGTTTTGCGAATAAAACCAGGCCGTGCCCGTAGGCATTCGATTTCACAACGGACCATAGCTTTGTTTTCGGCCCGATGAGTTTCCGGAACGTATTGTAATTCTTCTTCGCCGCGCGGGAATCGATTTCGATCCAGGTGCGAAGATTGTTTTTTTGATTATGTAAATTCGCCTGCTTCATTGAATTAATAGTACCACCACAACTTGTAGCTAGGCAAAAGAAAATCGCCGCTCAGCATTGAGCGGCGATATATAAAAATGGGGCTACGAAGGTTAGCGCTCGCGTCGGGCGGTGCGAATCCCTCTCTCTTCACGCTTTCTTTCTGTAGCGAGAAGGCGCTTCACTCGTGCCTCGTGTCGCACACGAGCTTCTGGCGTCATTTTTGAGTACAACCCCTCTTGCAGTTCACAAAACGGTCTGTGACCAGCCATATTCTTCTCCCTTCTCCAAGTTTACTGCTCACGGCAGCATAGCAAATGTCTTTTCTGGCGTCAACCTCTATAGAGGCTGTCGCCCCGGCGAAAGCCGGGGTCCATGCTTTCAGACTAAGTGATTCTTTCGGAAGCACGGATTCCGGCCTGCGCCGGAATGACAGATGGAAGAACAAAAATCGCCCCCTGAAACCCACGTGGATCCCGGCTTGCGCCGGGATGATTGGCTAGAGGGTACTAGCCAATCATTTTCTTCCCCACATACTTCTGTAAAACTTTGGGCACCTCAATCTTACCGTCCTTCGTTTGATAGTTTTCCATGATGGCGATAAGAATCCGCCCGATGGCAAACACCGTTGCGTCATTCATGTGCACGAACTCGGTTCTGCCGTCTTTCCTCTTGACCTTGGTATTCAAACGCCGCGACTGGTAATCCGTATTCAAATCGGCGGTGTGCGTCTCGCGGTATTTTCCCTGGCCGGGCATCCACGTTTCGATGTCGATCTGGCGGAAATCGGGACCGCCCATGTCCCCCGTGCAGATCTGCACCACCTGATAGGGCAATTCAAGCTCCCACATAAGATTTTCCTGGATGGAAACGAAAAAATTTTGTTCGACTATGGAATCTTCCGGCACGACGAAACTTTCCATTTCGATTTTGTCGAATTGGTGCACGCGCAAAATTCCTTTCGTGTCTTTTCCGTAGGTTCCCGCTTCGCGCCGGAACGCCGTCGAAAAACCAACGTAGCGAAGCGGCAATTTTTCTTCGGGGATCGTCTCGTCCATATGGAGGGGGCCCAACGTATGCTCCGCGGAACCAACGAGGTAGAGATCGTCCGACGGGATATGGTAGCGTTCCTCTTTCGGGTCAAGCCGCGCCATTTTTTGAAACACATCCGGCTTCACGAACACCGGGGGCAAGACG
>JBGPES010000132.1:0-2899 GCA_041482935.1 Minisyncoccia bacterium
CTTGCGTGGTCGGCCGCTTTGGAGGTTTCCGATAACAACGGTAATATCGCGCGGGCCACTATCTATGATTGGCGGGCATTTGCGAAAATACCGCTTCCCGTGCTTGTTTTAGGAGCCCTTATCCTGCTTTTCGCCGTGCACAAGGCAAGAAAGCGAAAGCGTGATATAAGCGGTACAATAAAGTAGAACTCATCTTTACGCTTCATAAAAATTTATATGGAATGTAAGTGGGTAAACACGCAAAAAGCGCTCATCGTTTCAACCGGTTTTTTAATAACCGCAGCCTCTTTTTTGTTGTTTCCCGCAAAAACTCATGCCGCCGCGTCTTTGTATGTGAGTCCCGCGGGGGGATCATTTACGATAGGCAGCACGTTCACGGTATCAATTTTTCTTGACACCGGCGGTCAACCCGTGAACGCCGTTGAAGCCGATCTTTCTTTCCCCCCCGATAAACTTCAAGTCGTTTCGCCGAGCACGGGTAAATCATTCGTTAAGACATGGATCGTGCAACCCACGTATTCGAACGCAAACGGCACGCTTAAATTTCAGGGGATAATACCAAATCCGGGGATCATCACGAATTCCGGACTCGTGTCCACCATTACCTTCCGCGTAAAGGACATTAGTACCGCCGGCATTAAGTTTTTGGATACCTCAAGGGTGCTTTTGAATGATGGCAAAGCAACCGATATTTTGGATAAAACCTCGGGAAGCATTTATTATCTCACGCTTCCTCCGCCCGAAGGGCCGATCGTTACTTCGCGTACCGATCCCGATCAAGGCGCATGGTACGCATCTCCGACCGTTACCTTCGAATGGACGGCCCCGCCGGACATACAAGGATATAGTTATGTTTTGGATGATAATCCCAATACGGTGCCCGATGACATTTCAAAGGGAACAGGTACGCGAGTGGTCTACAATAATCTTGCGGATGGCACGCATTATTTTCACCTCAAAGGATCGCGGCAAAACGCATGGGGCGGTGTTACGGACTATGCGGTGAATATCGACAAAACGCCCCCGGCGGCATTCGATATCGATATTTCACCGTCAAGCTATACCTCGCAACGCAACGTCGTCGTTTCTTTCCAGACCACGGACGGTTTTTCGGGGATCGACCATTACGAACTTGCGATGATTCCGCTCGTTAAAACAACCCCCGGCAAAAACGATGCTCCGTTCTTTATCGAAGCATCCTCTCCGCATCTCAACACATTCGACCTTGGGCGCTATCAGATCGTTGTTCGGGCATATGACAAAGCCGGAAACTACTATCAATCACAAGCCGCACTTACCGTCGTAAACCCGGTATTTGAAATTATAGGCGCGCAGGGAGTGCGGTTGGGGGGCACCTATCTTTTGGGCTGGCCATATGCCGGAGCACTTGCGCTTGTTCTTCTCGTACTGCTTTTCCTCATTGCCCGCTGGATATGGAAACTTCACGCGAAGATAGAAGAGCAAGTAAGGCACGGCGGAGCGAAACATCCTGCCGTTCTCGAAAAACTGCAGGAACTTAAGGAGAAGCAAAAAGAATACGGCTCATCGGACGAAATGAAAACACTTATTGTCATAGGCCTTCTTTTCCTCGCGGGAATATTTCTTATGGGCGGGGAAAGAGCATTTGCCGCCGATACGCAAAACATCGCCGGGCCCGAGCCGCCGATCATCACCCTCTTCCCCTCATCAATTTCGAACGACGAGATTCTTTATATCGGCGGGCAGGCAAACGTTCCCAATGCGCAAATATTGATTTATCTGGAAGAAACCAATACGAAAGCTACGGTCGAAAAAACCGTTTTGACGGACAAGAACGGCAATTGGTTTTATTCGTTCGGTGATTTCTTGAATTCCGGCCGCTACATCGCATGGACGCAGCTTAAGGTCGGAGAAGTATTGAGCCCGCCGAGTTCGCAGATAGCTATTTCTGTCGCGCCTACCGCGTTTCAGATTGGAACGCATCGCCTTGATGCACAGGATTTTTATCTGATCCTCACCATCGTTTTCCTCGCATTATTCCTGATCCTGCTCGTCATTATTGTTTACTACGGATCACGCGTGCGTCAGAAAAATCGGCGCTTGCGCGAGGAAATAAAAAAGGCGGAAGAGTCCATCCGTCGCGGATTTTCCGTGCTCCGCCGCGACATTGAAGACCAGCTCGCGACGATCCATAAAGCAAAACTTGGCAAGAATTTGACGGAAGAAGAGATGGTCCGTGAAGAAAAATTATTAAAAGATTTGGAAGAGATAATAAACTATGTCGGCAAGGAAATCTGGGAAATTGAAAAGACCGAGGGGATCGTTTAGGGCCCGCCTCAAGCATGTCCACTGGTCAAACCAGTAACTATTTTGTATAGTTCAATACACATGAATCCCGTTAGAAAATCGACAAAACATGCCCCTGGGCGTCAAAAGATTACCGCGAGGACGTTATTTTTTCAAGTAAAAATTTATTTTATTTTCTAACGGGATGAAAACGAAAAAGAAACGCAACAAAACGGGCGTGATGATCATTTTAGTCATTGTTTTGGGATTCAGCCTTTTGGGTTTTGGCGGCAGTTTTTCGGCGATGTTCGCAACGCCGGGTTCAACGACTTCGCAAACAACGCGGCAGGTTGCGATGAGCTGCACGCTCGATATGTACACGCAGTTCCATATTCATCCGCATCTCACGATTACCATAAACGGCGTTCAGCAGACGATACCCGCGAATACCGGAATTTCCCTAAGTTGCATGCACCCTCTCCATACGCACGATGATACGGGCACGATTCACGTTGAGGCTCCGGAGCAGAGGGATTTTACCTTGGGTGATTTTTTCGCGGTATGGGGAAAAACGTTCAACAAGGATCAGATTATGGATTCAAAAGCGGACGCCACCCATAAGATCATCGTGACC
>JBGPES010000133.1:0-2814 GCA_041482935.1 Minisyncoccia bacterium
GACGAAGGCCAGCTCTTCAATGTCTTTTACCCCCAGGAACTTCAAAAGGTTTTCCGGATTGCTCTTCCGCAAAATCTCCGCCCCGTATTCTTTTTTGAGGAAAAATCCTTTGCCGACATGCGCTATTTGCCGCGCGAGATTCGCCGCTTTTTCGAATTCCGTTTCCCCGGGAACCGTCGCGAGATATTTTAAGAATTGCTCTTCGTCCGTTTTGATCGCCGCAAGAAGGCGCACGCGAAAGTCCTCGGCGCTCGCTCCGGGCGTGATCCCAAGCGTCTCGAACGTATTTTTGACAAGCGTATCGGTCTCCGCGCTAATCCCGTCGAGCACGCCGCTCCGCCCCGTACGCGCGCTCATTGCGATATCGATTTTTTTGAGGAACGCGGGATCGACTCCTAAAATTTTCGCCAGTTTTTCCATGATATTCATTCGTCATTCCCGCGAAGGCGGGGATCCAGTTTTAATTAATAAATTTGAACGTGGAGAGGATATCTTCGGCCAATTTTTCGTGAGACCCAACCGCGTACACATCAAATATATAATCTTTATTATGGAATAAGGCCCTAAAATAGGAACCAATCAACGGAGACCAAACATTTCCATATCCTTCTATACCAATTAGAGCATTTACAATAGATTCTGCGTGCTTTGAAAAATGTAGCTCGTTTTCTTGGTGGGCAATATCTTGATCAATTTGTTTTTGTAAAGTTTCCAATTCGGTATCCGAATATCTCCTGATAGTAAAATCAACTTCTCTTAATTCGTCCCGCACTTCCATTCCTACGGCATCCGGTGGAATGACATACTGCGCATCGTATACTTGAAATTCTCCCGGACTGCCTTCAGTTTGAGCAACTGGTTCAACAACTAAATCACTAGGGTATTGAAATTGAAACCCGTACTTCTCGTTACGGTAAGTTTGCCAATCCGCAGTACTCGTCCCCAGTGAAGTCGGGGTATGACGCACCACTTGCAACATCGAATTGGTCAGAGAAAGCATCGTGAATTGAAGTAGTTGCACCTGGATCGCAAGCATTACAGCGCATAAGAACGAGAGGCCTAATAGGAGAAAAAGTATTGGACGCATGATTTTTGGAAGCATGTACCCCGGCCTCCGCCGGAGCGACGGCATGGTTTATCTTATTTTTTTCACCGTCATTTTTAAATTTTTCCAGCGAGGATTCTCGAATCCTCTTTTCGTGAGCGTGCCTTCGGTCGCACCGACTTCTTCCACGTTCGCAGTTGCATTCGCCGTTGCAAGCCGGATTGCGTATGCGATATCTTCCCGGCTCACGCGATAGACGTTCTCCGAACCCACTCCGCGCCGCATGAGGCCCGCAGTAAATCCCGCGCCGAACGCATCTCCCGCGCCCGTGCGGTCAACCAGTCTTTTTTCTTTGAATATGCCCGCCTTGTAAATGAATCTGCCATCCGAAACCGTAACACCCGTGGGGCCGGTCGTAACCGCGAGAATTCCCGGGAACATCAGCTTATTCAGTTTGGTGAATAATTTGTTTTCCTGTTTCCACGGAATTCCCGCGAGAAGCGCCGCTTCCTCATCGTTTACGACAAGGAACGAGATATCTTTGAGCAACCTCAAGATTTCATCTCTCCCGTGTCTGATCTGGTGGCTGCTCGGATTGAACGCGACCGCAATTTTATTTTTGCGCGCGAAGGCGATGAGCGGCCCGAACATCTTGTGCGACTCCCCCGCAAGCGACACATACCACCATCGCGCTTTGAGATTTTTGAGCGCGAGATCGCGGAGCGAGAATGTGTCGGAGGCGCCGTGGTAGCTTAAAATCGTGCGCTCTCCTTTTTCAAGAAGGAGTACGGAATAGGCCGTGGGAACCGAGGGCGTTGTGGGCATATATTTCACGTCAACTCCCTCGCTCATAAGCCGCCGCCGAATCTCTTCGGCCGAGACATCCCTGCCGGTTTTCCCCACGCAGGCGGTTCTCAATCTCTGCCGCGCAAATGTAACCGCCGCATTCGCGGCATTTCCGCCAAGGGTGAAATAAACGTTCTTTACCTCGATCTTCTCTCCGCGCGGCAAGATATACGCGCTTCGCGAAGGAGTTTTCGGCCACGGAATGGTCTTGAAATCCCCTGAGAAAAAAGCGTCGCGGGTTGTCGAGCCGATAGCGACTATGTCGTGCATCGTAATTACCAGTATACCAGCATCTTATATATAAAAAAACGCCCCGGCCGATTTGACAACACGCTCCCCAGCCCCTAAACTGCGATTAGTTGTTCCAGAGTTCTAAAATCACAAGGAGAAGAAAAATGAAGCAAATTATTGCAATTGCAGTAATTCTCATCGGTCTCTCGATGTGCACGATTCCCGCGGCAGCGCAGACAGAGCGGGGCTTGGAAGTGAATGGTTTTGTCGGCCAAGGCAGCACCTCGGCAAGCGGAACCTCATTTCCGAGAGGCACTACGTTCGGTGTCGGCGCAGAATATCCAGTGCATCAGGGTGAAAAATTTGCTCTCAACTCAAGCTTGAGCTTTCTCCATGCATCGAGCGGTTCACTGAAATCCGCTGGTGGCAACGCCGGTATTTCACAAAATGCTGTCGGTGGCGGCCTCATCGCTTATGCCCGACCGCAGTCGAGGCTCCGGCCATACGGAGGTTTCGAGTATGGATATGTCGGCAACAAATACAGTTTCGGTCGATCTAGCCAGACACGTAACGCCTCCGGAATGGAAATTTTCTGCGGCTTCAAGTTCGACTTCGGCAAGCATATTGCCCTAGGTCCGCGCGTCGGCATGCTCATTTCGAGCGCATACGGATATGACAGTAATGGCAACCTC
>JBGPES010000134.1:0-2772 GCA_041482935.1 Minisyncoccia bacterium
AGAGAGCCGCGAAAATCATGACGCCGGCGGACGGTCCGTCTTTCGGTGTCGCGCCCTCGTCGAAATGCGTATGGATGAACATCTTATGGGATAAGCCTTCCAATACTCCGTTGTCATGGAGCAAGCGGCTCATCGCGACATTAACCGATTCGTCCATTACTTCGCTCAGATGCCCGGTATTTTTTCTGTCAAAGCGATTCGCGCTTCGCGTTGAAACCTCAACGAAGACGACTCCGCCCCGACCATTTCCGTAGACCACGAGGCATGTGCCTACGCCGGGTTTCGGCTTGCTCAAATCCGGCATCCATTGCGGCCTTCTCGCTTTCCCCAGGTATCTTTTCAAATTGCGGGGGGTTATCCGTATACACTTCGGGTCAGATGGCTGATCGGTTTTTTCTTCGGCGCCATTTCCATGTCCGTTCTCGCCATTTTCACCGTTTCCATTTGCCGCAAGCTCTTCAAATTTTCCTTCGCGGACTCCAAGCAGGATCTTGCGCAAAATTTTTCGTATCGCTCGTTCGGAGTCGCGCATACCGGCATCGTGCGCGTATTCGCCGACGATCGTTTTCAAAGCCGCGTCGGTGAACTTTACGTCGAACGCCGGCAGCTTCTTCGCCCTGAGGTTCTCGACTTCAATGCCCATATCTCGTTTCGCTTTCTCAATGATGTGGCGTCTGAGAATCCTCATCTTCTCGTCTTCGGTATAACCGGGAAGTTTGATAATTTCCATCCGGTTTTCCAACGCGCTTTGGATCGACTCGGTCGTGTTGGCGGTCCCGATAAACAGAACTTGCGAAAGATCAAACGGTATTTCCGTATAGTGATCCCTGAATGCATAGTTTTGCTCGGGATCAAAAATTTCGAGAAGTACGTGTTCCGGGACGTCTTTCCCGTGCTCGCCAAGTTTATCGACTTCATCGAGCATAAAGACGGGGTTATTCGTTCCCGCCTCTCGCAAGCCAGCGAGAATCATGCCGGGCAGAGCCCCAATATAGGTACGGCGGTGTCCGCGGAGATCGGCCTCGTCTTTTACGCCGCCGAGCGATCGCCTTATAAACTTTCGTCCGGTAGCTCTCGCGATCGACTTGCCGAGCGACGTCTTCCCTACTCCGGGAGGACCGACAAGGCAAAGGAGAGGCGCTTTGGCATCCGATTTAGTGTTTCGGACGGCCAAAAATTCGAGGATTATCTCTTTCACCTTCTCCAGCCCGTCATGGTCTTCGTCGAGAATCTGACGAACCTTCGAAAAATCCTTTTCATCCTCCGTTGGCCTCATAGCGAATAAACCCCTGAGCCAATCAATATACTTATTGTCGTTTTTCGCCTCTGGTCCGTTGCCATTCGAATATTTCAATAAATCTTTGATCGTTTTCCGCACTTCTTCGGGCAGCTTGTCATCATCCGGCATCTCGCCGCTTCCCTTTTCCGCCGGGGCAAGTCCCGATGGCGCTTCATCATTCATTCCTGCGAGCAGGTTATTTACGGGACCCACAATTTTACTCATCAATTGAAAGCGCTCTTTGACCTTGACGCTCCACAATAACTGCTCCAGATCATATATGAGCTCGGAATCCATTTCGCCGGGCGGCGTAAAGTTGTAAAGCGAAACGCTTAACAATCCGGCGGCCCGATCGATAAAGGCGCCGATCGACAGTCGGTCTATTTTTTTCAGATCTTTGCTCGCCGCATTGATCATTTTGGAACTGTTCTCGAAATCGATACGCATTTCCCTGGCCTGCTCGGAAGTCTCCGGCATCGTTTTGTGTGATTCCTCAGAGGCCATCCTTGCGAGCGAATACAAATACGTGAGCATCTCGAGCAACGCCGTTTTGAATCGGACGAGGGACGTCTGAAATTCTTTCGCATTCCACTCCTTTTCGGAAATATCTTCGCTCATCAATTCCCGCCATTCCAATTTCGCCTTCATTTCCTCGGACGATGAACCCTTGGATATGACCCCCGTGAGGTTCATTCTCCTCGTGAAACTGATCGGGACCTTATAGATAACGAGTCCCGTGCTTGTAGTGATCCGTTTTATTTTTTTGGGGTCGACGGTTGCCAGCGTCCCGATTATCGGAACGCCTCCCTTTAACCCGGACGGGTCATGCACCACGACAAAGGTCCGCGCAGTTCCGAGAAGATCCGCCGTTTTTTTTCTTCTCATATATACCGAAGCCGTAGCGCCGGGAAATGCCACGAGTTCCGGAATCGGCATAACGATGAAATGCGGGGGTGCTTTGGCCAGTTTGTCGTTTGCGCCATCATGGTCGCGCTTATCGTTCATGGTAGCCTCCCATATTTTTCTGTGAATAGCTCCTTTCAGTATACCTTAAAAACGATCTTGAAATAAAAGAGGCTGTTGTACTTGTACAACAGCCCCATTTTTTTAGGCCGGATCCGGGAACACTTGTTCCCAGTCGACCTTCCAAGGAGAAAGCAGCCACTTCATCACGAAATCGTGATTCAATTCCGTGATGCGCGTGGGTCCGGCATCGGGACCCTGCACGGGAACGCCGACCACCATATTGCCGGTGTTGTTCGGACTGAATCCGCGTTCGCCGTATGGATCGCTCACGACACCCGCAGCACAGGAGATCACCTCCGCCTCCGGCACTTTGATGTAGCCGTAACGGTGGATATCTCCCGAAATGTGCAGCACCTTCTTGCGGGCGAAAATGCCCGGCCAGTCGCCACGCTGCGTGACGTTCAACGCCATCTCTTTCAATGGATCGCCGTTCGCCCCGCTCTTTCGTGACGGATCGTGGCGGAGCG
>JBGPES010000135.1:0-2745 GCA_041482935.1 Minisyncoccia bacterium
GAAAGCGGAATTCTCTCTTTCGAGAAAACCTCGATTTTTCCAAACCCTTCTTTCTTGAACCAATTTCGTCTCAGCTCATACACTCCACGAATCTTCACTCGCGGCTCTTTAAATCTGGTGGTTTGCGTCTTTCGCTGGACTCGAATGAGGTTGATGTTTTGCAAAGAAAAAATCATAACAGCCTCCCCGCAACGCATGAGAACTGGCATTAGCTTAGCGCAATAAATATCCCAGAGTCAAATCTCCTAAAGACGCAAAAAAACACGGGAAAAACCGTGTTTTTTTGCGTCCCGCCAGATTTCTGGCATTGAGCCAGGTGGGTGGACTCAATTCCGATCCACGGACCGGAATAATTTGTCCTCCCTGATTGGATTGTTTGATCCGAAATCTAAAGCGGGACTACCTTGAGTATACCATCCGGGGCTACTGGGGACCTGTGGATTCGCCGGGGCCGACAGACAGAGGTTCGCCCCCACGCCAATGAGGGGCTTTTTAGACGGCATAATATGGATGCACGGCTACCCATTGGGCGGGGGTTCACAAAAGCAGAGATATCATATACATTAAAACGATGACCATTCATGCGCGCAGGCGCCTTTTTTATGTCCTCCTTGCCGCCTTCGTCATATCGGGAGTCACCATGATTGTATATGTGAATGGGTGGCGGTTCGACCTCCGTACCTTCCGCCCAATGAAGGTAGGAGCGATTTTTGTGCGAAGTTTCCCCGCAAAATCTCAAATCTACCTCGACGGAAAACCCGTGAAAAACGATTCCGGATTCTTCCAAAACGGGACGCTTATTGGCAACCTGTTCCCCAAAACATATGACCTCGCGCTCACGCTCGAAGGTTTTTTGCCATGGCATGAAAACATTTCCGTACAGCCATCTCTCGTATCGGAAAACAAAAATGCGGTACTGATCCCCGCGCGGGCAGAGCCAGTCACCACGAGTACGATCGTTGATTTCCACGTGGTAGATGGCAATGTTTTCCTGGAAAAGAATAGCGGAGCGCTTACCTTGAACGACAAGAAGATCGACCAAGGAAAATTCGCCGGCCAGACGAGCGACCTCCAAAGCATTCTCATTTTCGATCCCGCTCTTAAGACCTACTGGCTCTATAATTCCGCGGATGGCACGCATCTCAATATAAATTCCCTTCTCAAAAAAACCGGCGTTAACACGAGTAAAAAATTCAACGTCGTGATCGACCCCGAAGATGATCGAAGATTAATCATCGTAGAGCCCGGCGCGATTTTGCTTCTCGACACGAAACAAGCGGCGCTCACGAACGTCTACAAGGCCGGGAAAAACACCGTCGAGAGCGTTATTGCTTCGAAATTTCTTTTTGCCTGGATGGAATTTAACCCGTCAGCGAATACGTCGACCCTCATTGTCTACGATAAATTCCTTAAAAAGGAACGCTCCGACCCGAGATCGTTCCCGGGGAAAAACGTGACGTTTACCTGGGTTCGCGACAACGGGATCGGAATATTACAAGACGATGGCGAGCTCTATTCTTATGATGTGAAAAACAATACGCCCGCAAAGATCGCGGACGATGTGAAAAGTTTTGCGTTCGCGAACAATGGCTCTTCGGTTGCGGCGCTTGAACACGGCGCGCTTGAGATATTTCTCTTTAATCAGGATAAAGATTACTATCGCTTTAACCTGCCCGATATCCGATCTGCGGAAAACGTCGAATGGTACGGCGATATCAGCCATCTCTTCGTGCACTATCCCGGCGAAGTGAAATTCCTCGACCTTAAAGACGGCGAACTCCGCAATTTCACAACGGTTACTAAAACCGGTCTCGCGCGATACGATGAAAAAAACAACCTGCTCTATTTCCTTGAGAACGGCGGACAGATGGAAAAGTTAGAATTCCCCAAGTAGAACCCATTTCTAAAAACCGCTTCGGGCCGGAAGATACTTTTGAGATGGGCTATAGAATGCCCTAGTAACCTATAGTATATCGGACTAGAGCTTTAAATTGTTTCCCGTCTCATAGGTTGAAGTACTGTCTCCTCCGTCGGTCGATACCGCATCAGCGGTACCGCTTGCATTGTATTTTTTACTCTCTATAAACGCGTCGATCTCGAACGTGCTTGTCGCGGTAGCGACATACGCATAGTAATACGCGGCATTGTTCAGCGGATCGGCAGGAAGGCTTCCGAACGGAGTTCCGGCGCTTAATTGCGAAAAGTTCACAGGAACCCAGCCGGTAGAATCCACCTTGCGATAAAGCAAGGAAGTGGTACTCGCATTTACGGTGGTACCGCCACCCACAAATACTCCGCATTTCGCGGTAGTCGTGGCATTGCCGGATATAAATGAAAGATAACATCCGGTATAACCGGGCGTGGAAGACGCCAAGTTGGGATTCAGGACATCGGTGAGATAAAGAGAGACGGCGGTCTTCAGGGTGCTTAGATCGGAGAGCCTGCCCGAATCCCGCGACTGTTTCAGAAGTTCCGCGGGGTTCAGCGTCAAAACGACCACCACCGCAAGCACGGCAATAATCGCTATCACCACAAGAAGCTCGATCAACGTGAATCCTTTTTTAAATTTATCACCGTAGTGATTCATGGTATTTATTTTTTTGGATGTGGTTTGCGAAAAAACAGAAAAACGCCGTAGACAATCGCAAAATCGATAAGGCTCACGACAAGCGTCAGTAAAAGAACTCCGGCCAGTATCGAGTTCCTCGCTGCGAATGCTTCGTCGGCAGATTGTTGGGCCACCAC
>JBGPES010000136.1:0-2690 GCA_041482935.1 Minisyncoccia bacterium
GACCTTCACCGTGGAGGCGGTACTCCTTGATCTCGAACATCCTTCGAAAATCATAGCCCGGACGGATTATCCGTTGCTTATTCCCCAGGAAGAATACGAGAAATACGGCAAAGTGCCGAATATCGTCTTTCCCACGGGAGCGCTCGTGAAGAAAGATTCTCTCTATGTGTATTACGGAGCGGCTGACACGACCTGCGCGCTCGCGACGTGCAACCTCAAGAGCCTCCTCAAAGAAATGATGAAAACGAAGTACGAAGTGATCCGGCTTGAACGCTTTCCTAAAAATCCGATTATGGAACCTGACCCCCATCATCCCTGGGAATCGCGCGCTGTGTTCAATGCCGCGGCACTTTATGCGGATCACAAAACACACATCGTCTATCGCGCGATGTCCGAAGACGACACATCCGTGATGGGATATGCCTCGTCCACGGACGGCTACACTGTCAGCGAGCGGCTCCCCCAACCGATATACGCACCACGAGAAAATTTTGAACAAAAACTCGTGCCCGGCGGAAATTCCGGCTGCGAAGATCCGCGCCTCACGCTTATCGGCGATATAATTTATATGTGCTACACCGCGTTCGACGGAAAAGATCCCCCTCGCGTGGCCCTGACCTCCATCTCGCTTCGTGATTTTCTGGCAAAGGAATGGAATTGGGCGAAACCGGTTCTTATTTCTCCTCCGGGTATGGACGACAAAGACGCGGCTGTTTTCCCGAGAAAAATCAAGGGGAAGTATGCCATTCTTCACCGCTTGGGCGAAAGCATCTGGCTCGATTATGCGGGTAGCCTGGATTTCGACGGCACAAAATTCATGAAAGGGGAAATCATCATGAATCCGCGCACCGGCATCCGGGACAGCAAAAGAATCGGCATCGCGGGACCGCCGATCGAAACGGAAAAGGGATGGCTGCTTTTATATCATGGCGTCTCGAGGAAACCGGATCACCACTACCATCTGCGCGCGGCGCTTCTCGACCTCGATGATCCCTCGCGCATCATTGTCCGCACGAAAGAACCGATCTTTGAACCGGAGTTACCCTATGAAAGATCGGGCGAAGTGGCAAATGTTGTTTTCTCCTGCGGCGCGATTGTGATCGACGGGAAACTTTTCGTCTATTACGGCGGCGCGGACAAAGTTATCGGCGGCGCGACGATCGACCTCGCGACGCTCCTTGCGAAACTCATCGCGGAAAGCAAAGCGAAATAGCGCCCCAGACGCGCCGCGGGTTGACAGATCCACGACATCTTTCCCAGAACCCGTCTCAAAAATAGGCATTTGAAATAAAATGAGGGATTTTCGAGCGAGAGATGCTCAGCCCGATGAAGGAATAGCTGTGCTTATCGCGAGGAGGGATGAGCGTCTCGTAGCCCTGTCTGTCGGCAGGCAGGCGGAAATAACCATTTTAGACAAGTTGCTTATTTTTGAGATGGGTTCTATAGTGGAAACAGTCAATTTTAGTCGGAGCGCCCCATGAAACTGCGTCCGGAAGTGGTAATGGCAATGGCAATACTCAAGGCACAGCAGGAAGGAAAACCTCCGAATATCGGAGAAATTTCGAGATCCCTTCATAACCTCCAATTCGCGGGCATCGAAATCGGGGAAGTGGTCGTAGAACATGTTCCCAAAGAACGCGTTCCCGAAGGCTATTACAGCGAAGACGCGGATAGATTTGTGAAATGCGTGACCAGCCTGGGAGCGGGAGAAGGACGCTTTGTAGGAAGCGACGAATTCAAAATTTTTGATGCCGGGATCCTGCTTTGCACAAAGACAATCCTCGAAGGACTGCGAGATAATCCATCTAAGGTGAGGCGGCTTTCGACCGCAATGAGGTACGATCTCCACAGCCTCTATGCGGATGTAGCACTAAGGTCTCTCCGTGTTTGATTTTCTCTGACCGCTCCGACCAAAAATCGGAGCGTTTTTTTATTCCGTTTCCTGCAGGCGGAGGTTTTCCGGTACGGGCAGTTTCCGCAAGCTTCGCGAGCACGGTTTTCGGTTTTAGCGGATCAAATCGGAATTTCCGTTTTTGCAGGGACGAGGCGTGCATTTGCGCGCATGAGGCCTTCCGGCTATGCGCGCAAATGCCTCACGCCGAGACCCCCTTGCTTTATTTTGAGACATGGTGTATGCTGTAATAGTTTGTAAGTGTTCTTCGGAGGTTTTTCTTGCTTGGGACAGAAATGGTCCAAGAGAAATAAGGGCTGGATGGCCTTTAGAAAAAGAAGAGCAGAGGGAGAAGTTGGTCGCCTTACAGAAAAACTGATGACCGATAACTAATAACTCATTGGTTATAAGTCATAAGTTAAAAGTTAAAATAAAATAATGGCTAAGAAATTATACGTTGGCGGCTTGCCGTATTCAACGACGCAGGATGAGCTCCAGAATGCTTTCGCGCAGGCTGGAACCGTTTCTTCCGCGACCGTCATCATCGACAAAATGTCCGGACGCTCGAAAGGCTTCGGCTTTGTCGAATTCGCTTCAGATGATGAAGCGGAAAAGGCGATCGAGGTGTGGAACGGAAAGGATTTGGGCGGACGGACGCTTACGGTAAACGAAGCGCGCCCGATGGAGGCTCGCCCCCCGCGCAGAGATGGCGGTGGTGGTGGAGGCGGACGAGGCGGATTCGGCGGTGGTGCTGGCGGTGCTGGACGAAGAGATCGCTGGTAGAACCCAAAACAAAAAA
>JBGPES010000137.1:0-2632 GCA_041482935.1 Minisyncoccia bacterium
ACGTGCTGTTTGCGAGAAACTCGGAGCAGTCGATCGTCCCTCCCATAAACCCTCCGGTAGCAAACAACAACCAAGAACCCAGCCTTTTTTCCGCGCCTCCGCCAAGCAAGGTTACTCCGAGCGAGTCCCCGCCTTCGATCGAGCCTACTCCGAAAACATCGCCACCACCTGCGCCAAAACCGGTCGCAAAAACGTATAAGGACGGAGCGTATACCGGAAGCGTTGCTGATGCCTACTACGGGAATATTCAGGTGCGGGCGATCATCCAAAACGGGAAAATTATCGACGTTCAATTTTTGCAATATCCCGATAGGCCCGGCCACACCTCCGAAGTGAGCAGCCGGTCGCTTCCTGTTTTGAAACAGGAAGCGATTCGGGCGCAGAGCGCCGGAGTAGATATCGTCTCGGGCGCTACGCAAACGAGCGAAGGATTTCAGCAGACGCTCGCGGATGCGCTTGCTCAAGCGAAAGCTTAGAACCCATCTCGAAAATAGGCCACATGAAAGAAACAAGAATTTTAATGGGCATGCCGATCACGGTTGAGGTTGCCGATATTTCCGCGACGAAAGACGCCCTCAATAAGATTTTTTCCTACTTCGAATACGTCGATGAAAAATTCAGTACGTATAAAGAAACGAGCGAGATCTCGAGGATCAACAGGGGCGAATTGAAAGAGCCGGAGTTTAGCGGGGATATGAAGACCATTCTCGCACTGTCCGAGGAAACCAAAAAACAAACGAACGGTTATTTCGACATCGTCCGTGGAGACGGAACATACGATCCGTCCGGCCTCGTGAAGGGCTGGTCCATTTATAACGCATCGAACATTCTGCTCAAGGACGGCTTCGTCGATTTTTATATCGATGCGGGAGGCGATGTCCAAGTGCACGGAAAGAACGCAGAACATAAAACGTGGAGCGTGGGAATCAAGAATCCGTTCAACCAAAAAGAGATAGTGAAGGTGCTTTACGTGCAAAACGAAGGAGTTGCCACCTCGGGCACTTATATTCGCGGCCAGCATATTTATGATCCGAAAAAAAGGAGCGAACCGATCACGGATATTGTGAGTCTGACCGTCGTGGGACCGAACATTTACGAAGCCGATCGATTCGCGACTGCGGCGTTCGCGATGGGCAAAGAGGGGGTCGCGTTTATCGAAAAATTAGAGCTTTTCGGGAAATCCTCTTCCGTCGCAACGTGGCGAGATTTTCGAGCGAAAGACGCGAATCTTGACGAAGGTGTAGCCATGCTTACTCCAAGGAAAGATTCGCGTCTTGCAGCCGAAAATAGCGCCGTGCTTGCAGGAAACGGGATTTCCCGACAAGCTCCGGACGGTTTCGAAGGATATATGATAGATAAGAATGGCGTGGCAACGATGACGAGCGGCTTCGAAAGATACACAAAAATCCCATCATGAAGTGGATCGACGACGTATTGAATAAAATCACGATGTACCGCCTTGTGCTGTACTATCTTATATTTCTCGTCGCGGTCGCGGTTGTTTTGGGGTTTTCGGGCATGCTTCCCTACAAGCCAATCGACCTTATCTTCTCGACCTTGGTGCTCGTTGTGGTCTGCTGGATCACGAACGAGGCGTTTTCAAAGGTATTCGATGTTCCCGCGAATGTCGAATCGGTTTATATCACCGCCTTGATCTTGGCGCTTATCATCACGCCACTTGAGTCTTCGCAGTATGCTTCGGGCCTGCCGTTTCTTATGTGGGTATCAGTATGGGCAATGGCATCGAAATATATTGTGGCCATCCGAAAAAAGCATATTTTTAATCCCGCGGCGTTCGCTATGGCGCTCATGGCATTTACGATCGGCCAATCGGCAAGCTGGTGGATTGGGACCCTTGCAATGTCGCCCTTTGTGTTTCTTGGCGGATTACTCGTCGTACGAAAAATATCCCGGTTTGATCTGGTCATAAGCTTCTTTGCCGTCGCGCTTGCGACGATCACGGGGCTTGGCATCCTGAATGGGATCGATCCCTATACCACGATAAGGAAGATACTCCTTGAAACCCCGCTTTTCTTCTTCGCTTTCATCATGCTCACCGAGCCCCTCACGACGCCTCCCGTGAGAACGCGGAGAATTCTTTATGGCGCCTTCGTGGGGTTCCTCTTCTCGCCCGCGATGCATGTAGGATCGGTGTATTCGACGCCTGAACTCGCCCTTCTCGCGGGCAATGTATTTTCCTATCTTGCGAGTCCCAAAGAAAAATATATTTTGAAGCTCAAAGAAAAACTGCAGATCACCCCGGGCCTTTATGATTTTTTGTTCGTGCCGGACCGGAAATTAAAATTCCAGCCCGGTCAGTATCTGGAGTGGACATTGGGACACCGGAATCCTGACAGCCGCGGGAATCGCCGTTATTTTACGATTGCATCCTCGCCCGGCGAACACGAGGTTCATCTTGGCGTGAAGTTCTATTCCGACTCAAGCAGTTTTAAAAAATCATTGATTGGGATGGGGCGCGGGGCGGAGATCGTCGCGTCCCAATGCGCCGGGGACTTCGTCTTGCCGAAAGATAAAAACAAAAAACTGGTATTTATGGCGGGAGGCGTCGGCATTACGCCCTTCAGGAGTATGTACAAATATCTTTTGGACCTGAACGAAAAACGACCGATCG
>JBGPES010000138.1:0-2558 GCA_041482935.1 Minisyncoccia bacterium
CCGACACCACTATTGTCATTCCCGCGAAGGCGGGAATCCACGCTCTCGAAAGTTTTATTCGCAAACGTGGACCCTCGCCTCCGCGAGGATGACGGGAAATAACATGCCACTTACCGACAAACTTAAAGATGATTTGAAAAGCTCGCTGAAGGCCGGTAATTCGGCGCGTGCCGGCATCATCCGGCTCTTTTTATCCGAAGTACAAAACCAGACAAAAGAAAAGTTCGGCGCAGGGGAGGGAGCGCTTACGGATGATGAAGCCGTCGCGGTACTCCAGAAAGAAGCCAAGAAGCGGAGGGAATCGATAGTGCTTTTCCGAAAAGGGGGACGGGAGGATCTGGTAAAAAAAGAGGAGTTGGAATTGTCGGTCCTCGGGGAATATCTGCCGAAAGCCATGACCTCCGAGGAGATCAAGGCCGTTATTTCTGCGGTGATGGCAAAAGGCCCGAACGATTTTAATTCCATAATGAAGGAAGCAATGAGAGAACTAAAGGGTAAGGCGGACGGGAAAACGGTGGGCGATCTTATAAAGGGGCGACTTAGCTGAGATGACTCGCCGCGCGGGCTTGGAAACCAGGCTGAAAAATGTCGCCAGGAAGGTCTTAAAACGCCTGCGGCGGTCCGGGGCTCACGTGGACATCTTTCTCCTTGAGGAGAAGGCATTGAGCCGCCTTAAGGCCCGATTTGGCCTCAAAAAGAAGGGCCAGAGGCCCGACGTGCTTGCGTTTCCCGAGGAAGACAGCTTCCCGCACCCCGAAAAAAAGAAACAGGGGTTTCTGGGAGAGATATACTTGAACCGCGACCTGGAGGACGAGGGGGAAGAACGCCTCGTGTTTCTCCTTATTCACGGAATTTTACACCTTGCGGGCTTTTCGCACGACGGGAAAAATGATATTCTTAAGATGCAAAAGCAGGAAAAAAGACTTATGCGACTAATGACTCACGACAAACGACAATTAAGTCGTAAGTCGTAAGTCGTAAGTCGTAAGTCGTAAGTCGTAAGTTATTATTTTATGTCATCGAAATTCATTACCGGTTTAGATATCGGAACGTCGTCGGTCAAGGTTGTCGTCGCGGAACAAAAAGACAGACATCCGGTCATTCGTGCGGCATTTAAAGAAGCTTCGGCAGGCATCCGTAAGGGCGCCATCGTCGATCTGGCCGAGGCGTCCCAGGCCGTAAATCGGGCGCTCACGGAGGTAAAGAAGATCTCGAAATCCGCGCTTGAGAACGTATACGTAAATATCGGCACGCCTCAGGTGAAGGTACAGGCCTCAAAAGGGATCGTGGCCGTTTCGCGCGCCGATACGGAAATTTACGCCGATGATATCGAGCGTGCAGTGAAGGCGAGCCAGGCGGTGAATCTGGGACCCAACAGGACGATCATCCATACCGTGACCAAGGAATTTATCGTTGACGGCATAGGCGACATCGCCGAACCCCTGGGGCTTTCGGGAAGCCGCCTTGAGGTGAACAGTTTGATCATCGATGCGTTCTCGCCGCACGTGAAAAGCGTGATGCGCGTCGTGGAACTTGCGGGAGGCGACGTGGCCGGTTTGGTCTTCGGTCCGTTGGTTGCGAGCAGGTCGGCTTTGAGCAAGAGCCAGAAAGATCTGGGCGTGCTCTTGATCGACATCGGTTTCGGTACGACGGGAATCTCCGTTTACGAAGAGAACAAGCTTGTCGGCGTTGCAAAGTTTCCCGTCGGCGCCGGAAACATCTCGAACGATCTTGCGATAGGACTGAAAATTCCCGTTGCCGCCGCCGAGAATTTGAAGTTGAGTTATGGTTATGCGATCTCAAGAGAAGTGAATCACAAAGACACGGTGGACTTGAAGAAATTTTTTCCGGAAGCAAAAGGCATGGTCACGCGGCGCTTCATTGCGGAGATCATTGAGTCCCGCCTTGCGGAAATTTTTGACTTCGTGAATAATGAAGTAAGGCTTCTCGGAAAACACGGAAAACTGCCTGGCGGCGTCGTGATCGTAGGCGGCGGAGCAAAAATGCCCGGAATCACCGAACTCGCGAAGCACGAACTGAAGCTTTCAACGCAAATCGGGGTTGCCCTCGGGCACGAATGGGACATCGAAGGATCCGGCTTCTCTAATTTTCTTGGGGATCCGGAGTTCGTGATTGCCGTGGGGCTCGTACTGTGGGGAATGGATGGCGAGGGTTGGCAGAAAAAAGAAACCTTCACCGGATTCAAGCTCAAAAATTTTATAGGTTATTTTTTGCCATAATATTAATATTAATTTTATGAAGAGGAATACAAGCGCGAAAAGGCAGAAACATACGAATCAAAACTTTCTTCCGAACGTGAAGGTGGTCGGTATTGGCGGCGGCGGCGGCCATGCAATCTCGCGGATGAGCCGTAATTTCATGCGCGGCGTCGATTTTATCGCGATCAACACCGATCATCAGGATCTCGATCAGTGCCGTGTGCGCGAGAAGATTTATATCGGCAGGAACCTAACGCGCGGTTTGGGCGCGGGCATGAATCCGGATCTTGGCAGCCAGGCGGCGGAAGAGAATCGCTCCGAAATCGCGGAAGCATTACG